>JALUTE010000116.1 GCA_027058255.1 Methyloligella sp.
CGTCCGGATGGTCCTTGAGCAGCACATGGGCCAGCGCATTCAGGAAGCTGATGTCGCCATTGAGGATCGGCACGTGCACCGTGTTCTTCGGATTGATGTCCTCGTATCCGGTGAGCGTGCCCGTACGCCGCGGATCGACGACCACGGTGGGAATATCGGCCTTCTTCTTGTAGTCGGCCGCCCGCCAATAGATGATCGGATGCGACTCCCGGGCATTGTGCCCGAAATGCATGATCATGTCGCACAGCTCGATGTCCTCATAGGCAAGCGGCGGCGTGTCCGAGCCGAGCGTCGCGAAATAGCCGGTGACCGCAGAGGTCATGCACATGCGGGCATTCGCCTCGATGGTGTTGGAGCCGAGAATCCCCTTCATGAACAGATTCTCGAGATACTGCCCCTCCATGGTGAGCTGGCCCGAGCCGTAGAGGGCGATGGAGTTGCCGGTATATTTCTTGGCGAGGTGAGCGATCTTGTGCGCCACCATCTCGGACGCCTTCTCGTAAGGCACCCGGGTGAAATGCTCGTCGTCGAAGGAGCCCTTGGTCTTGGAGATATATTCCAGATTGCCGTGGTTCGGCTTGTTCCATTCCTCCCAGACGTCCTTGCGCACATAGCAGTCGCCTTCCAGCCGATCCACATAGATGGGCTCGGCCGCGGTCAGGCCCTTGATGCACTGGAGGCCGTAATTGGTGGGATGGTCCTTGTCGGGCCGCATGGAGACGATCTTGCCGTTCTCCACCTGGATGATGGTGCCGCAGCCCACGCCGCAATAGGGGCACTGGGCGATGGCGGTCGTACGACCCGTCTCACCCTCCTGGGCGCTTGCCGGCGCCACCTCGAGCTCGGGATTGGCACCGGTCATGAGGCCGGTTCCGGCGGCCGCGGCCCCGGAGACGAATGCGCTGGTCTTCAGGAAATCCCGGCGCGTGAACTTGTTCTTGATGCGTTTCATGGCTCTATTTCCTTCCGCCCGTCGCCTTACGAATTGCCCAGGCTGCGCAGATAGACGATGATGTCGTCGATCTCCTGGTCGGTGAGATTGGCCAGCCCGTCGGGGCCCTGGAAGCCGCGCATGCGCGTGTTCGAGCGCCCCTTCTTGATGGTCTCGCGAATGAACCCGTCCGACACCTTGGACAGGAAGCCCGGCTTGCCGATGGCCGTGCCCGTGCCGCCGGCCTCGTAGCCATCGCCCTTCACGCCGTGGCAGGTAGCGCAAATGTAGTTGAACCACTGCTTGCCGAGCCGGGGGTCGCCATGCGCGTCCGGCTGGGCGTCGATTTCGGCGGCCCGGTTCTTCTGTGTCTCATGCGCGCGCAGAAAGGCGACGATGGCACGGATGTTCTTGCGCCCGAGATGGGCGAAGGGCGGCATGCCCGTGTCCTCGCGCCCGTCCCGGATGGTGGCCATGAAGAACTTGTCCGACGCCGTGGCCAGAAGCTCCGGATTGGTAAGCGACGGCGCCACGCCGGGCTTGCCGATGGCGTCGGCCTGATGGCAGACCTCGCAGTTCTCCTTGAAGAGTTTTCGTCCCTTCTCGACCAGATCGGCGGGGGGCTTGCCCGCCCAGGCCGAACTCGCGAGGGCCAGCGAGAACACGATGGCGCTCAGCCCCGCGCCGAAGTGCGTTCGATGAGAAAACTGTGTCACCGTCTCTCCCTCCTTCTCCCTTGCCATGCTCGCCGATCGGCCCCTGGAGGCCGTGCCGCGCCCGCCCCGCTGGCGGCCCGCGGTCTAGTTCCAGCCCTCCCCGGCCGGTGGCTGCGTCATGCCCTCATGACACAGCTTGCAGGCGATCTTCTCCTTCTCGAGCCGCTCGTGCAGCGCGTCCGTCTCGGCCTCCTTGTCGAAACTCCGCGGAAGGCGATGCGCAACGCCCTTGTGGCAGTCGATGCAGGTCTGCCCCCATTTCTTTCCCAGGGCGTGCATGGTGCGCGCCCGCGCGCTCTGATCGGACAGCTTCATGAACGCGATCCCGTGGCAGTTCCGGCACTCCCGCGAATCCGTATCCTTCATGTCCTTCCACACATGGCGCGCGAGCGTCAGGCGCCGGGCCTCGAACTTCTCCCGCGTGTCGATGGAGCCGATCAGCCAGTGGTAGAGCTCGTTGGTGGCCTTCACCTTGCGCACCACCTTGAACACCCACTCCTTTGGAACATGGCAGTCCGGACAGGTCGCGCGCACGCCGGTCTTGTTGGTGTAGTGACCGGTCTTGCGATATTCGCGATAGACATAGTCGCGCATCACGTGGCACGAGGTGCAGAAGACCTCCGTATTGGTCAGCTCCAGGCTCCAGTTGAAACCGCCCCAGAGCGCCACCCCCGCCAGCACCGCCCCGGCGAGGCCGAGAAGCGGCCAGCGAAGCGCGGTCCGTATCACCAGGCCCGTCAGGCTTTCGCGAAAAGCGTCGAATCGCTCGCCGATCCGGCGCAGCCCGCCCCTGGGCGTCCGGCGGGGGCGCCCCCCGATTTCCCGTGTTCCGCGCACGCAATCCCATCGCTCTGCTGCACTCGAATCCTCGTCCAGGCTCAAGGATGCGGCCTCCGGGCCATGGCCGCAAAGTCCGCCTTGGTCGCACCCCATGGAAATCGCGCCCTCCTCTACCTCCTTCGAGGTAGAGGGGTACATCGAATTAGCCTCTTGAAATCACGACATGAATGGCGTGTGCTCACAGGACGTGGAGCACCTTGTCCACACGGCTGCGGGTTTTCGGGGGTATCCCCGCCCTGGACGCCGTCGCAAGGCTGCCGCCCCCTTCGATCCGCGACGCTTTGCGCCCATCCGGCAAGCCGCTAGGATAACGCCATGGCCAGACAATCCGACATCCACGCGCTGCGCAAATCCCTGCTCTTGCGCATCGGCCTCGTCATGGGCGCCATCACTGCCCTCGCATTCTCCAGCATGATGATCTCGGCCTGGATCGGCCGCACCGTTCAGGGCGAGGCGGCGGCCATCAATATCGCCGGCTCGCTGCGCATGCAGTCCTACCGGATCGCCGTCAATATCGTGAACCCGGCGGAGGTGGACCCCGCTCAGCACTGGAGGGTGCTCCGCCACCTGAGCGACGGGTTCGCACGGCGCCTGTCCGATTCGCGCCTCACCAGCATGCTGCCTGCCGACCCGGAGCACCCCGTTCGCCGCGCCTTCGAGGCGGTGGCGCGCCAATGGACGCAGGACATCAAGCCATTGCTCGACGTCTACATCACCGGCATCACACCCTCGGCGGCGGAGCTCGAAAGGCCGGCGGCATCGGGCGCGCCCCGGGACGAGACGGGCCCAGACCGGAGCGCCATAAGCGCCGGTGCGGTGGCCAATCTGAAAGTGCGCTATCTGCTGGCCGCGCCGCGCTTCGTCAACACGATCGATGCCTTCGTCGGCACGCTGGAGCAGGATGCCGAGACCAAGATCTGGCATCTGCGCCTCTTTCACTGGATCGCCCTGGCCATCACCGTGGCTGTCGTGCTGCTCGCCATGGTGTTTGTCCATCGGCGTGTCCTGCGCCCTCTTCGCGAGCTCCTGGTGTGCGCCGAGCGGGCGGGCCAGGGCGACTTCTCCACCCGCACGCGCTATGTGGGAGGGGACGAGCTGGGCCGGCTGGGCGAGGCTTTCAATGCCATGGCGGGCGCTCTGTCCAAGCTCTACCGCGACCTCGAGGGCCAGGTGCGCGCCAAGACGGCCGACCTCGAGCAGAGCAACCGCTCGCTCGAATTCCTCTACCGCACCGTCAAGCGCCTGAACGAGGCGCCGCTGCCCGACACCACCTATGACGCGGTTCTGCGCGACATCGAGACGGTGGCCGATGTGCGGGCCAGCGCCGTCTGCCTGCGCGACGATGGCGGGGAGCGCGCTCACATGCTGGCGTCACGCGGCCCGACCGGCGAGCAGGACTGCATCTGCGGCCAAACGGACTGCGTCAAGTGCTTCGGCGAGGGAACCACCCATGTGGTCCGACTCGAGGGGGCTGGCGGCGCGGCCCGCGATCTCACCTCCTTCCCCATCGCCGACTCGCGCAACCGGCATGGCGTCCTGCTGGTGGAGCCACGCGATGGCGTCCAGCTCGCCGCCTGGCAGACGCGCCTGCTCGAGACCGCGGCGAGCCACATCGCCATCGCCCTCACCATGTCCAAGCGCCATGCCGAGCAGCGCCGCCTCTCCCTCCTCGAGGAGCGCAGCGCCATCGCCCGCGAGCTGCATGATTCCATCGCCCAGTCCTTGTCCTTCTCCAAGATCCAGGTGAGCCGTCTCGAGGCGGAGCTCGCCAGGCTCCAGGGCGCCGACGAGGCCCGTTCGGTGGGGCGCGCCCTGCGCGAAGGGCTCACCCGCGCCTATCGCGAATTGCGCGAGCTTCTCACCACCTTCCGCCTGCGCATGAACGAGCGCGATCTGGCCACGGCGCTCAACGATGCCGTCCGGGAGTTCGCCGAGAAGGGCGAGACGGAGATCACCTTCGTCAACGACCTGCACCACCACAGCCTCGGCCCCAATGAGGAGATCCATCTGCTCCACATCGCCCGGGAGGCCCTCTCCAACATCACCCGCCACGCCAAGGCGCGCCACGCCACCGTGGCGATCGCCAGCACCGAGAGGGGAGAGGTCACCCTGTCGGTGGAGGACGACGGCATCGGCATCCCGGCCAATGGCGCCAGCCGGCGCGCCGACCATTACGGTCTCGCGATCATGCGCGAGCGGGCCCACAGCCTGGGCAGCACGCTGCACGTCACGTCTCGCCCTGGCGGCGGCAGCCGCATCTCCCTCTCCTTCCTTCCCGTGGCGCTTCGCGTCGCGCGCTCGTCCGAGCGAGGGGCCGGCGAGCCCATCCCGCCAGTGCTCGCCGACGATGCTCCGGCCATGACCGGCGCCGGTGCCGAGGCCAGCGCCGCCCCGGCCGTTCAGCCCGCGGAGGTCGCGCGATCATGAGCGAGGCGCACTGCCGCGTGATCCTGATCGACGATCATCCCCTTTTCCGAAAGGGCGCGGCACAACTCATCGCCATGGACCCCGCCCTCGAGCTCATCGCCGAGGCCGCATCCGGCGAGGAGGGCGTGGTGCTCGCCACTCACCATCGCCCGGACCTGGTTCTCCTCGACCTCAACATGAAGGGCATGGACGGCATCGCCACGCTGAAGGCCATGCGCGAGGCCGACCTGGACTGCCGCATTGTCATCCTCACCGTCTCCGACAATGAGAAGGATGTCGTGGCTGCGCTGCGCGCCGGGGCCGATGGCTATCTGCTCAAGGACATGGAGCCGGAGGACATCCTCGAGCGCCTGCGCATGGCGGCCCGGGGCCATCTCGTGCTCTCCGATGCGGTCTCCGAGCTCATCGCCCGGGCGCTGCGGGAGGAGGCCCCGCCCGAGAGCGCCGAGGAGGCCGGTCTCACCCCGCGCGAGATCGACATTCTGCGCCTGATCGCCGAGGGGCTCTCCAACAAGCGCATCGCCCGCGCGCTCGGCATCGTCGAGGGCACGGTCAAGGTCCATGTCAAGCACATCCTGCGCAAGCTGAAGCTGCGCTCGCGCGTCGAGGCCGCGGTCTGGGTCGTCGAGCACCTGCGCTGAGGCGACTGCTCCCGGTTGCGCGCAGACGGTCGGGTGCGACATAATGGCCGCTGGGGGGAATGCCGCAGCGCCGGGCCCTCCGGACGGCCCGAACGCAAGAACGACAAGACTGGCCAGGGATGGGCACGAGGTGACGAGGCGAGGAAAACCGCGCGGCGCTGCCGCTGCGCAGCCTGCGCTTGGCCCCGGGCTCGACCGGCGCGCCGTTATGCGTGCCATGGGCGCTGCCGGTGGGCTGGCCGTCCTGCACGCGTCGCGCGCTGCGTCATGGGCCGCGCCTCCCGCAGCGCCGCTCGCCTTCGGGCTCACCCCCGTGTTTCTCAACAACGACCTGGCGCTGCTCTCCTCGCTCCAGGCCTATCTGGAGAAAAAAACCGGGCGGCGCGTTCGCCTCGTCCAGAGGCGCACCTATCAGGAGATCACGGCCCTCCTCGTCTCCGGGCAACTCGATGCGGCATGGATCTGCGGCTACCCGTTTGCCGCCTATCGCGAGCATCTCTCTCTCGTTGCCGTGCCCCTCTGGCGCGGCCGCCCGCTCTACCAGGCCTATTTCATCGCCGGCGCCGACCGCGACGTCTCCACCATCGAGGAGTGTCGCGGAGACGTGCACGCCTTCTCCGATCCCGACAGCAATTCCGGTTATCTCGTCACCGCTGCCTATCTGGCCGAGCGCCATGAGCGCCCGAGCTCCTTCTTCCGGCGCACCTTCTTCACCTATGGCCACCGCAATGTCGTGCGCGCGGTCGCCTCGGGTCTCGCGCGAAGCGGCAGCGTCGACGGCTATGTCTACGAGGTGATGCGCGAGACCGAGCCGGAGCTCACCCGCCGCACCAAGATCGTGAGACGGTCGGAATGGCTCGGCTTTCCGCCCATTGCCGCCGCCCGCGCCAAGGCCGATGCGCCGGGCGTGCGTCACGTGCAGAGGGCGTTGATCGACATGCACCGGGAGGCCACGGGCCGCCAGGTCCTGGGCATGCTGCGGCTCGACGGCTTCACCCTTGCCGAGCCCAGGCTGTTCGACGCCATCGCCGCCAAGATGGCGCTCGTGCGGAGGCTCGGATGAGCGCCCCCGCTCCCCGTTCCGGCCCCGCCTCTGCGCCCGCTCGGCGGTGGGAACGCTGGCAGCCCTCCGCCTGGCCGATCACCATCAAGGCGCCGCTCATGGTGGCGGTGTTCATGATCGGCGTCGGCGTGCTGGCCTCCCATCTCGTGCTCACCCGCCTGGCCGAGACCCAGGAGCGCCATCTGCGGGCCCTCACCGCCGCCTATCTCGACGGCCTCTCCTCCTCGCTGATCCCCCACGTTCTGCGCGAGGACGTCTGGGAGGTGTTCGACGTGCTCGACCGCGCCCGCAGCCTCTATGGCGGCATCGCCGTCAGACGCACGATCGTCCTGAACGGCACAGGCCAGATTCTGGCGGCGAGCGATCCGGCACGCTTCCCCACCGGAACGGCATTGCCCGCAGCTCAAAGCGCCGTCTTCGCCGCGCGCGCCGAGAGCCGCGGCGAAGAGCCGGTTCTGGTTGTGGACGCCAATGGCCGGCGCGCCCATGTGCGGCGCGACCTCGTCCATCAGGGCCGGAAGGTCGGCAGCATCCTGGCCGATATCGACATCTCCGACCTCATCGCGGAGCGCAATCGCGTTCTGGCCACTCTCGCGCTCACCAATGGCGCCTTGATCCTGGCCATGGCCGTGGCCGGCTATTTTGCGATCCGCCGCATCGTGCGCCCGGTCCGCACCCTCGCCGATCATCTCGAGCGCAGCCGGCAGGGGCGGATCGGCCCGATACCGCGCGCAGCCCTGCCACCGCCGCACAGCGAGTTCGGCCATCTCTTCCGCCGCTACAATGCCCTGGTGCAGGCCGTGGACGAGCGCGAGGCCCTGGCGCGCAGGCTCGCCGAGGAGGAGCGCCTCGCCAGTCTCGGGCGCCTCACCTCCGGCATGGCGCATGAGATCAACAACCCCCTCGGTGGGCTGTTCAACGCCCTCTACACCCTCAAGCATCATGGCGAGAAGGAGCATGTGCGCCTGGCGACGATCCGGCTTCTGGAACGCGGCCTCGGCGGCATACGCGACGTGGTTCGCGCCGCCCTCATGGCCTACCGGGACAAGGGCCAGCGGCGCGTTCTGGCGCGCGGCGACCTGGAGGACCTGCGCGTCCTCATCGGTCCCGAGACCAAACGCCGCCGCCTCACCCTCAAATGGAACAACGCCATCAGCGGCCAGGTGAGCGCACCCGTCGCCCCCATCCGCCAGGCCCTGCTCAACCTTCTGCTCAACGCCTGCGCGGCGACGCCCGAGGGCGGCACGGTCTCCTTCGAGGCATCGGCGAATGGCGAGACCCTGCGCCTCGTCGTGTCCGACACGGGCTCGGGACTTCCCGATCGCTATCGCGCCTTTCTCGAGTCCGAGGGACCGATCACCGCCCCCATCGTCGAGGGCAGCGGCCTCGGCCTCTGGCTGGTTCGCCGCCTGGTGGACGAGGTGAACGGTCAGGTCGCGATCGGGGTCGGGCACGGAGTCGGCACGCGGATCACGCTCAGCATACCGCTCGACCGGGAGGCATTGCGCGATGTCGCTTGAGGGGCGCAAGATCGTCGTCGTCGAGGACGACACGGTGATGGGCGAGTCGCTCGTCCAGAGCCTCTGCCTGCAGGGCTGCGACACGCTCTGGTTCCAGACCGGACGGGACGCCGCCACGGCCCTGGTCTCGACCGAGCCGGACCTTGTCGTCTGTGACATCCGCCTGCCCGACATCGACGGCCACGCCCTGTTCCGCGAGCTTCTGGATGCGGGCCATCTTGCGCCCTTCCTGTTCATCACCGCCTTCGCCGACGTCGACCAGGCGGTGGAGCTGATGCGCTGGGGCGCGGGCGACTATGTGACCAAGCCGTTTGACATGGAGGATTTTCTGGAGCGCGCCGCGCAGGTCGCGCGCCGGTGCCGGGTCCCGGGCGCCGTCTGCTCCCTCGGCACCTCCGATGCCATGCGCAACGTGGAGGAGACCCTGCTGAAGCTGAGCCAAGCGCGGCCGAGCGTTCTGCTCGTGGGCGAGAGCGGGGTTGGCAAGGAGACCTGCGCGCGCTTCCTCCATCACGCCGACACGCACGCCCAGGGCCCCTTTCTCGCCGTCAACTGCGCCGCCATGCCTGCGGACAAGCTGGCGAGCGAGATTTTCGGCCACGAGCCCGGCATCGCCTCGGGCTCGGACCGCCGCCACGCGGGCTTCGCCGAGCGGGCGGAGAGCGGCACGCTCTATCTCGACGAGGTCGACAAGCTGTCCAGGCCCATGCAGGCTGCCCTCGTCCGGCTGCTGGAGGATGGCGGCTTCTTCCCGCTCGGCGGAGAGGAATTCGTTCCCTTCCGCGCGCGCCTCGTCTGTGCAAGCCGGGGCGACACCGAGACGCTCATGGCCGAGGGGCGGCTTCTGGATGCCCTCTACTGGAAGATCGGCGCCGCCCGCATCGACATCCCTCCCCTTCGCGAGCGCCGGGAGGATATTCCCTGGCTGATGGAGCAATGCCTCTCCGATTGCGAGCGCCGCATGTCGTCCACCGTGCGCGGCATCAGCCGCGCCGCCGAGGAGATGGCGCTTGCCCATGACTGGCCCGGCAATGTCCGCGAGCTGCGCAACCGGGTGGAGCGGGCCGTTCTGCTCTCCACCAATGGCTGGATCATGCCCGCCGACCTCTTTCCCGAGCGCGGCCGGCGGCCGCCCGACGCGGCCGCAAAGCCGGTCGGCTCGCTCGCCGATGCGCGCGCCGCCGCCGAGAGACGCGAGATCGAGCGCGCCCTCGCCTATCACGACGGCCGGGTCACGCGGGCCGCGAAAACCCTCGGCGTCTCCCGAACGACGCTGTGGGAGAAGATGCGCAAATACGGCCTCACCAGCGAGAACTGACCGGGCCGCGGTCCCATGCCCCCTGCACGGGGTGCACGCGTGTCCGGAAAAGCGAACACACGCCGATACACTTTTCATAACATCCTGTGTTGACGTCGTTTTTTGTCTCTCCGGCGATCTCCGGCGCGCTGCTACACTCTTGCCGCCCAAGGGATGAAAAACACGCAAGGATGGAGGAGCCCCATGAAAAGGTGTCGGCAGATGGTCGATATCGGCCGCCGTCAGTTCCTGAAAGGCGCCGGTGTCGCGGCTGCGGGAGCCGCCGCCGCAACCGTCATTCCACGCGAGGCCAAGGCGCGGGCGGGCGGCGCGCGGCTCGACTATCCCGCCAAGAAGCTCGGCAACATCCGGAACCTCAAGGTGAACCAGCCCCGCGAGGTGTCCTATCCGGACGCGGATGCGCCGGGCGTGCTTCTCAAGCTCGGAAAGCGGGTGGAAGGCGGCGTCGGGCCGGACGGTGACATCGTCGGCTTCACCACCGTATGCCCGCACAAGGGATTTCCCCTCAGCTACAACGCCAAGGATCGCACCTTCAACTGCCCGGGACACTACTCCCGCTTCGATCCCGAGGCCGGCGGCCAGCAGGTCTGGGGCCACGCGACGCAGAACCTCCCGCAATACGTTCTGCGGGTGGACAAGAAGGGCGACATCTGGGCCGAGGGCGTGGACGAGCTGCTCTACGGCCGGCTTTCCAACGTGCTCTGAGGGAGGAAACGGACATGGCTTACAAGCGGCAGATTGACCGGCTTCCCATTCCCCCGAAGGGAGCCAAGAGATTCAACGTGACCTGCCACTACTGCATCGTCGGCTGCGGCTACCATGCCTATACCTGGCCGGTGAACAAGCAGGGGAGCGCCAAATCGAACGCGTTCGGCGCGGATCTCTCCAGGCAGCAGGAGGCGGAGACGGCGAACTGGTACTCGCCCTCCATGTACAACATCGTCAAGCAGAACGGCGAGGACGTGCATCTCGTCATCAAGCCCGACAAGAACTGCGTGGTGAACTCGGGCCTCGATTCCGTGCGCGGTGGGCGCATGGGCGAGAACCGCTTTTCCGTGGTGACCCAGACCCAGCAGCAGCGCCTCACCGATCCGCTGGTCTGGCGCTACGGGTCCTGGCAGGCGACGAGCTGGGACGACGCCCTCGATCTCGTCGCGCGCGTCACGGCCAAGATCATCGTCGACAAGGGCGAGGACGAGCTCATCGTCTCCATGTTCGACCATGGCGGCTCGGCGGGCGGCTATGAGAACACCTGGGGCACCGGCAAGCTCTATTTCGAGTCCATGAAGATCAAGAATTGCCGGATCCACAACCGCCCGGCCTACAATTCCGAGGTGCACGCCACGCGTGACATGGGCGTCGGCGAGCTCAACAACGCCTATGAGGATGCCGAGCTCGCGGACACCATCGTCGCCGTCGGCACCAACCCCCTGGAGACGCAAACCAATTACTTCCTCAACCACTGGGTGCCGAACATGCGCGGCACCTCGATCGCGAAGAAGAAAAAGCTGCTGCCGGGCGAGCCGCACGCGCCGGCCAAGGTGGTCATCATCGACCCGCGCCGCACGGTGACGGTGAATGCCTGCCAGGTGGAGGCCGGCAAGGAGAACGTGCTGCATCTGGCGCTCGAATCGGGCACCGATCTCGCGCTCTTCAACGCCATCTTCACCTACATCGCCGAGAAGGGCTGGGTCGACAAGGACTTCATCGAGAAGCACACCTTGCGCAAGGCCGCGGCCCGCCCGCCGCTCTACCCCTCGCGTGGCGTCTCCGACGCCAATCCGGGCCACCTCACCAGCTTCGAGGGGGCCGTCGAGGGCTGCAAGATGTCCATCGAGGAGGCGGCAAAGATCACCGGCCTCGATCCCAAGGACATCATCAAGGCAGCCGAGTGGATCGCCAAGCCCAAGGCGGGCGGCAAGCGCCGTCGCACCATGATCGGCTATGAGAAGGGCATCATCTGGGGCAACGACAATTACCGCACCAATGGCGCACTGGTGAACATCGCGCTTGCGACCGGCAATATCGGCCGGCCTGGCGGCGGCTGCGTGCGCCTCGGCGGCCATCAGGAAGGCTATGTGCGCCCCTCGGACGCCCATGTCGGCCGGCCCGCGCCCTATGTCGATCAGCTTCTCATCTCCGGCAAGGGCGGCGTCCATCATGTGTGGGCCTGCGAC
Organism: Methyloligella sp.; assembly: GCA_027058255.1. Classification (GTDB taxonomy): domain Bacteria; phylum Pseudomonadota; class Alphaproteobacteria; order Rhizobiales; family JALUTE01; genus JALUTE01. The sequence continues at coordinate 11,634 of JALUTE010000116.1, forward strand.
CACTACAAGACGACGCTCAACGCGACCAAGTTCAAGCAGGTCTACAACAAGCGCACCAACATGGTGAAGGAGGCCATGGATGCGGCTGCGGGCGGCACGCGCCAGGACCTGGTCAATGCCATCGTCGCGGCCATCAACGCCGGTGGCCTTTTCGCCGTGCATGTGGACATCATCCACTCCAAGATCGGCCAGGCGGCGCATGTCATCCTGCCCGCCGCCGAGGCGGGGGAGATGAACCTCACCTCCATGAATGGCGAGCGGCGCATGCGTCTGACCGAGCGCTACATGGACCCGCCCGGCCAGGCCAGGCCCGACTGTCTGATCGCCGCCGGCATCGCCCAGAACATGGAGCGTGTGCTCCGCGAGATGGGCAAGCCGAAATATGCCGATCTCTTCAAGGGCTATGACTGGACAACGGAGGAAGACGCCTTCATGGACGGCTATCACAAGCACGCCCATGGAGGAAAACACGTCACCTACGACCGTCTGAGGGCCATGGGCACGAACGGCTTCCAGGAGCCGGCCCAGGGGGTCAAGGACGGCAAGATCGTCGGCACGGAGCGCCTCTATACCGACGGCACCTTCTCGACCGAGAATGGCCGGGCGAAGTTCATGGATGCGCCGTGGCGCGGGCTCCAGGCGCCCGGCAAGCAGGCCCAGCGTGCCCGCTTCGACTTCCTGATCAACAATGGCCGGTCCAACCTCAACTGGCAGAACTGGTTCCTCGATCAGGACAATGATTTCGTCTCCGATCGCTGGCCCTATCCCTTCATCGAGATGAACCCGGGCGACATGAGGAAGCTCGGGATCAAGGCGGGCGATCTGGTCGAGGTCTACAACGATGTCGGTGCCACCCAGGCCATGGCCTATCCAACGCCAACAGCCAGGAAGGGCGAGACCTTCATGCTCTTCGCCTCGCCCCAGGGCCCCCAGGGCAATGTGGTGAATGCCGGGGTCAACGAGCTCGTTCTGCCGAACTACAAGCAGACCTGGGCCAATATCCGCAAGCTGGCGGACGCGCCAGGCTCGGTCAGGCATCTCTCCTTCAAGTCCAAGGAGTACACGGCCTGACCAAGCACGCGGGTTGAAGGGAAGGGCTGCAGACCGCTATGGTGCCTGCAGCCCTTTTCTTTTCGTCCACGTCGTCCCGACCGTGCCCTGCGGCGCGCCTTCGGCGAGGGGACCATGGCATCCGAACCCGACCGGCCCCGGCTCGCCGCCATCCACTTCGAGCAGGGGTTCGACATCGACGACCTCCTGACGCAGGTGTGCGCGGCCCTCGCCCGCAACGAGGTGCGGCTCGGCGGCCTTCTCCAGACCGTGAGCGAGGGGGTCGCCGGATGCGCGTCGAGCGTCCACGTGGTCGATCTGAGGACCGGCGTGCCGGTCGACATCTTCGAGCACCGCGGACGCTTTGCCGAGGGGTGCCGGCTCGACGAGGGAGCGCTTCTGGAGGCGGCACCCGCCATTCACCGGGCCATAGAGGATCGCGTGGACCTGCTGGTGATCAACCGTTTCGGGCGCGCAGAGAGTGTGGGCAAGGGGCTGATCGACGCCTTCGCGGCGGCCATCGAGGCCGGCATTCCGACGCTCACGGCCGTGCGCCAGTCCTATGCGGAGGCGTGGCTGGCCTTCCATGGCGGGCTCGCCACCGACCTTCCCGCGGCGCTGGACCCGGTTGCCGCCTGGGCATTGGATGCCGCTCGACGGCGCGGCGCGCAGCCCTCGCCCTCGGGGCTGCGCACGAAGGGCAGCTCCAAGGGCGACGCGCCCTGAAGGCCCGGGCTGGCAGGACGGCCCCCCCCGCAAGATGCAGGTCCATCGGGCAAGCGGCGCGCGCCATCCGCCAGAAAAGATGGGCGACCTCGCAAGAAGTTGACCGCGCGGGACGTTGACCGCGCAGGAAAGAGCCATGCAGGCTGGCCCTGTGGCCAAGGGCGCACGAGCATCGACATGCGGCCCCCTGCCCTTGGGCGCGAGCCGAGCGGCGGGAGCCGAGCCCCGATCGCTTCGGCGCCCCATACGAGCCTCCTGCGACGAACCACACCTTCTGGAGATGGATCATGAAAATGAAGACCCCCCTTGTTGCCCTCGCCACAACGGCTTTCATCGTCACCGCGGCCCATGCTCCGGCCCTTGCCCAGCAAGGCGGCAGCCAGCCATCGGACGCGCAATCCGCAAAGCCCGCGCCCGGAGGCATGCCCGGAATGCAGGGCGGCCGTGGCATGATGGGCCAGGGTGGAATGATGGGCCAGGGCGGCAGGATGGGCCAGGGCGGAATGATGGGCCAGGGCGGAATGATGGGCCAGGGTGGAATGATGGGCCAGGGCGGCATGATAGGCCGTGGTGGCATGATGGGCCATGGTGGCATGATGGGCGGCATGATGGGCCGCGGCGGAATGATGGGCCGTGGTGGCATGATGGGCGGCATGATGGGCAAGATGGCCAAGCGCATGCTGGTCCGTCACATGGGCTTTACGCGTGCCAAGCCCCTGTCTGCAGAAGGCGTTCGCCGCGTTGTCGACGGGCGCCTCTCCATGCTCGGCCTCACGCGGCTCAAGGCGTCCAATGTCGCGATCAAGGACGACAAGACGGCGACTGCGGATCTCGTGACTCAAAAGGGCGAGTTGATCGCGAAGCTGTCCGTCAACCGCAAGTCGGGCGTCTTCCGGATCGTCGAATAGAGCGAACGAAGCCGCGCTGCGAGTGTCGGGGCGGCGCCGTGCGGTGGCCGACGCGCGATTGGACTTGTGCGTGTCGGAGGGGCGGGCAGCCCGATGCGGGGGCGCCTCCAGTGCCGGAGCCCGATGCCCCTTTGAACCGACCGCAATGGCGCTTGAAAAGGCCCCGCATCGCGGGCATATTCCGCGGCGGAGAGGTGGCCGAGTGGTCGAAGGCGCTCCCCTGCTAAGGGAGTAGGCGGGCAACCGTCTCGAGGGTTCGAATCCCTTCCTCTCCGCCATAACTCTCTGGCATCACACATCATTTTCGGCCCCATGAGCGAGGCCCTTCCCATAAGACGGCTGATCACGCAGGAGGCAGGGCTCAGCGTGCATGAGCTGGCCCGGCGTCTGGGCTATCGGGATGCGGCCCGAGGCATGCGCAAGCTCGAGGCCTTTCTCGATGGCGACTTCGACAACCCGTTCATCCGGGAGCGACTGGCCGAGGCCATGGGCCGCCCGGAGGATGAGATCGAAGAGGCCCTCGCGGAGAGCCGCAAGGTGCTCGAGGCACGCAGAGAAGCCGCCCGGGCCGAGGAGGAGCGCCGTTGGCGGGCCGAGTTCAAGCCCCATGGCCTGATCCTCACCGACAGGGATCACCCGCGGCCGATCTTCATGTGGGCTTTCGGCTATCACCCGGAGCATGTGGACCTCGAAGGCGTTCCCGAGGCCCGCCATGTCGAAACCATGCTCGCCGCCATCGCCGAGCGCCGATACCCCGACGGCCGGCTTCCCCTCTGGGGCCGCATCACAGGCTTTGCCATCAACCGCACCCCCGACCACGCCGTGCTCTACGACCCGCAAGGACGCCAGCTCGAGACCCGCGACCGCGCCGTGCGCCTCGGGGAGGGCTATATGGCGCTGGGGTGAACGATGGCCGGATCGGCGCGTCAATTGTCAGTTGAGAAGAACGTCCGGAACCGGAACGAGTCCCAGTCCTTCTTCGGTTTGCACTCGAAAGCGAGCCGCATGCGCTCCGCGCCGCCATCGCCCGCCTACCAGACCTTAATCGGATGGCGCCACCGCGTGCCGGCACCTTAAGATGTGGCCCGTTCCGCTCGGGCGACTGCCAAGCCGGCCCGCCACGCTCCAACCAGGAGGACGCCGCCATGCTCACCATCTATGGGCGCGCAAACTCGATCAATGTGCGCAAACTGCTCTGGCTTTGCGACGAGATCGGCCTCGCCTATGAGCGGCTCGACTACGGGCGGGGTTTCCAGCCCACCGACACCGAGGCTTATCTCGCCATGAACCCCACGGGCCTCGTCCCGACCATCGACGATGACGGTTTCACCCTTTGGGAGTCGAACGCCATCCTGCGCTATCTCGCCTCCAAATACGGGCCCGAGCCCCTTTACGGCCCCGACCTGCGCCTGCGCGCCCTCAACGACCAATGGCTCGACTGGCAGGCCGGCGAGATCACGCCCGCCATGAAAACCGTCTTCATGGGCCTGCATCTCAAGATGGAGCCCTTCACGGGGCCGCCCTTTCTCGACCGGGGCAAGGCCGACTGGACGCGGCTCATGGGGCTGCTCGAGGCCCGCCTTGCCAAGACCGGCGCCTATGTGATCGACGACACCTTCCGCCTCGCGGACATTCCCCTGGGCCTCGTGGTCAATCGCTGGTTCACGCTGGACGTCGAACGGCCCGATTATCCATCCCTCGCCGCCTATTACG
>JALUTE010000117.1:0-320 GCA_027058255.1 Methyloligella sp.
TCGTCGTTCTGCCGCTGGTGGCCTATGGCCGGATGGTCAAGCGCCTCTCCCGGCGCGCCCAGGACACGCTCGCCGAGGCCTCGGCCTATGCGGCGGAGAATCTCTCGGCCCACCGCACCATGCAGGCATTCACCAGCGAGCGGCGGGTGATCCAGCGCTTCACCGACGCCATCGAGCAGGCGTTCGAGGCGGCGCGCTCGCGCATGAAGGCGCGCGCGGGGCTGACGGTCATTGCCATCACCCTCGTCTTCGCCAGCATCATCGGCATTCTCTGGTTCGGCGCCTCCGAGGTGCTCAAGGGCACCATGACCGGGGGGCGG
>JALUTE010000117.1:330-1701 GCA_027058255.1 Methyloligella sp.
TCTCGTGCTCTTCCTCGGCGCGCTCGTCATGATGTTCGTGACCAGCTTCAAGCTCTCCCTCATGGTGCTGGTGGCGATCCCGATCGTCGTTCTGCCGCTGGTGGCCTATGGCCGGATGGTCAAGCGCCTCTCCCGGCGCGCCCAGGACACGCTCGCCGAGGCCTCGGCCTATGCGGCGGAGAATCTCTCGGCCCACCGCACCATGCAGGCATTCACCAGCGAGCGGCGGGTGATCCAGCGCTTCACCGACGCCATCGAGCAGGCGTTCGAGGCGGCGCGCTCGCGCATGAAGGCGCGCGCGGGGCTGACGGTCATTGCCATCACCCTCGTCTTCGCCAGCATCATCGGCATTCTCTGGTTCGGCGCCTCCGAGGTGCTCAAGGGCACCATGACCGGGGGGCGGCTCGGCCAGTTCGTTCTCTATGCGGTCTTTGCCGCCGGCGCGCTGGGCGAGCTCTCCGAGGTCTGGGGCGAGGTGCAGCAGGCGGCCGGCGCCGCCGAGCGCCTCTCGGAGCTGATGAATGTGCGCGCCGACATCGTCTCGCCCGACAAGCCCATCCCCTTCCCCGAGGACGGCAAGGGCGAGGTGCAGTTCGACCATGTCACCTTCGCCTATCCCTCCCGGCCGGATGCGCTCGCCGTGGAGGATGTATCCTTCACGACCCGCCCCGGGGAGACGGTTGCCATCGTCGGCCCGTCCGGTGCGGGCAAGAGCAGCATTTTCGGCCTCATCCTGCGCTTCTACGACCCCCGGTCGGGGGAGGTGCGCGTGGACGGGGTTCCGGTGCACAGGGCCGATCTGACGGCGCTGCGCCGGCGCATCGCCCTGGTGCCACAGGAGGTCGCCCTGTTCGCCGAGACCATCGCCGAGAACATCCGCTACGGCGCCCCCGAGGCGAGCCGCGAGGATATCGAGCGCGCCGCCAAGGCCGCACTCGCCGACGAGTTCATCCGCGCCCTGCCCCAGGGCTACGACACCCGCCTCGGCGAGCGCGGCGTGACGCTTTCGGGCGGCCAGCGCCAGCGCATCGCCATCGCCCGGGCCATGTTGCGCGATGCCCCGATCCTGCTCTTGGACGAGGCCACCAGCGCCCTCGATGCCGAGAGCGAGCACATCGTGCAGGAGGCCCTCGAGCGCGCCATGGAAGGGCGCACCACGCTGGTGATCGCGCATCGGCTCGCCACCGTCCAGCGGGCGGACCGCATTCTGGTCATGGACAAGGGCCGCATTGTCGAGGAGGGCACCCACGCGCAGCTCATCGGCAATGATGGCATCTACAAGCGCCTCGCCAGCCTCCAGTTCGCCGCCGACGCCACGCTATAGAGGCGCGCGGGCGCACCGGATGCGCGCGCGCCTCTATAGCGTGGCGT
>JALUTE010000118.1 GCA_027058255.1 Methyloligella sp.
GTACGGTTCGAGTGCGACTGCCCCTACGCCGCGGAGCTCGAGCCTTGCAAGCACATGTGGGCGGTCGCACTCGAACCGTACGAGCGGCTCGCCCGGCTCGGGGGCGCTCACATTCACACGGTAGCGCGCCCGCCCGCTGCCTCGCACCGTGGCCTCCACCCCGTCGCCGTTGACGATGCGCAGCACGCGCCCTTGCTCGACGTAGGCCTCCCCCCGCATGGTGATGACGGGCGCGAACGCGTCCCGACATCGCGATGCCAGTGACGGATGGTCCTGCGTCGTCGCCCGGCGTGGCATGGCGCCGAGGACTACGAGAACTGGCCGGCGGTGTCCATCGGCGACGCGCGGTCAGGATCACCTACGACATCCCGGGTGGCGCCACGGGCTTGTCGTTCTACGGCTTGTCGTTCTACGTCGTCGCCGACGCGGATCAGAACGGCGACGGCATCGAGAACGAGTGTCTCGAGGACAACGACGGCGCCGGCGTCGACGACGTCACCTGCCCCGATCTGAACTGATCGCGTCCGCTCGTTCGACGCGCTGCGAGGAGGATGGCAACATCTGCGCCGAGGTGGCGCTCCGCGTGCCCGGTCGGCGGCGCCGCAACCCCAAGGCGACGAGACCGAGCAGCACGAGCCAGCCGTGATGGCGATCGTCGCCGCCGACCATCTTGCAGCCGCAGCCCGAGTCGGCCTCGATGACCGTGTCGGCACCGTTCGCGCTGCCGGCCCCGCCGCTGCCTGGGTTGCCGCCGTTTCCTGCGACGCCGTTGCCACCCCCGCCGTCACCACCCTGGTCGACGCACTCGCCGTTCACGCAGATCGTGCCGTCGAAGCAGACCACGTCGGCGCAAGCCGTGTCCTCACACATGCCGTTGTCGGGGTTGCAGTCGAGGCCGTCGGGGCAGGTGACGTCGAAGCACAGAGGCACACATCCGTCGGGGTCGACGCACTTCTGGCCCTGAGGGCAGACCACGTTGGAATGGCAGAAGTCGACGCACGTGCCGGTGGTGCCGTCGCACGTCTGTCCGGGGGGGCAGACCACCCCCTCGCACAACGGAGGCACACAGAGATCGGTGTTGCCCTTGTCGCAGACCGTCCCCGGCAGATCGACGCAGCCCAGGTCGTCCTGGTAGCAGTTGCACGGCGCGACACACTGCGCGTTCTGGCAGATGCTTGGCGGCGGGCATTGAACGCCTTGGCAGGGATCGAGGCACTGACCGTCTTGGCAGACTTGATCTCCTGGGCAGACGACGTTCGTGCAGGCGGGGACGCAGTTGCCGTCCACGCAGATGGATCCTTCGGGGCATCCGCCGACGGTGCAGTCGGTGGGCACGCAGATGTCGCCTTCGGGGGTGGTGGTGCAGTCCGAGCCGGTGGGGCACGTGGTCCCCTCGCCGAGGCGCGTCGGCACGCAGATGCTGTCGTAGCAAACCAAGTCGGCGGCGCAGCTGCCGGGCACGCCGTCACAATTGACGTCGGGGGAGTCGCAGGGCTCCGGCTCGCCCGGGTTGATGTTGGCGTCGAGGTCGTCGCAATCGCAGAGCATTGGCGCATTCGGACAGTTGCAGTCCACGAACAGATCGCCGTCCTCGTCGGGACACACGCCGGCGCCCCCCTCGGTCAGGCCGGCCACGGCGTCGAGCTCTGCCTCTTGCGAGTCGAAGGCGCATTCGGGGAAGTCGAGGCCGTCGCCGCCGCC
>JALUTE010000119.1 GCA_027058255.1 Methyloligella sp.
GGCCATGGGGTTCACCGGCCAGGGCATCGTGGTGATGAATGCCGACCAGGGCATCAACCGCAACCATCGGGCCCTGGAGAACCAACTGTGGCGGAACGTCCCCGAAGGGTGGTTTCCCAACGGCATCGACGACGACAACAACGGCTTCGTCGATGACATCTACGGCTACAACTTCGGCACCAACAGCGGCGATGTCGAGGACTACGGTTCGCACGGCACGCAGACCGCCGGAGTGATGGTCGCCGACGATTCGTGCAACGGCATCACCTATGGCATTGCGCCGGGCGGCCGGGTCATGACCGGTGCTCTCGGATCGCTGGAGAGCCACCAGTGGGCAGCGATCCAGTACGCCCTGCTGATGGGCGCCGACGTGCAGACCAGCTCGTACTCCTACAAGAACAACTTCCTGCCGCCGCCGAACTACGCGATGCACCGCGACATCGCGGACAACACCCTCGCTGCCGGCCTGATCCGCACCAACTCGACGTCCAACAACGGCGCGCTCTGCAATGATCCCCTGCAGGTGGTGCAGAGACCGTTCAACGTGTCCGTGCCCGGCAACGTGCCGCCGCCCTACCTCGATCCGAACCAGACGCTGGTCGGGCGCAAGAGCGGCGTCATCGGCGTCGGCGCCTACCACGTCAGCACCGGCCAGCTCTCCCTGACCTCGCCTTGCGGGCCATCGTCGTGGTACGACCAGGACCTTCTCTACGTGCTGCCCGGCTACCCCCTGGCCAACTGGGACCCCGCCGACAACGACTACCCCTGGAACGGGTTCGTGCCGGGCAGGGCGCCGGGGCTGGGCCTGCTCAAACCCGACGTGATCGCACCGACCGGGACCGACACCCCGGCCGGGCCGTTCAGCACCTGCCTCGTCGGCCCGTTTGGCGGCACGTCCAACGCCACGCCGGTGGTGATGGGCTGCATCATGCTGTGGAAGTCGGCCAACCCGAGCCTCACCCCCGAAGACGTCGGCATGATCATCCATCAGACGTCGCGCGACGTCGGCCTCGTCCCCGGCAAGGAGAACGGCTACGGCGCCGGCAAGATCGACGCATTCGCCGGCGTCCACCGCGCCCTGTGCGTCCACCGCGTCAACGGCGAGCCCGCCTGGTCGGTCACGCAGCACGGTCGCTCCACGATGAGCCTGGCCGTGGACGGCAGCCCGAACCGCGTTGCGGTGATCGCACTGGGCACCGAGCGCAACGCGGTCAACTTCGGCTTCGTCACCTCGGGGATCGGCGCCAACGTCATCCCGGTGGTAATCGGCAACACCGGCGCCAGTGGAGACGACCTCGCTGCCAGCCTGCGCATCCCGACCGTGCGCAGTCCGTTCTCGCTCTATTCCCAGGCGTTCCTCGATGACACCGCCGGCCCCACCCGCCAGTGGCTGGCCTCGAACGTGGTCAGGATCGACTTCGTCCCGTAGGACCAGGCGCCTCGCAGGTCGGGACGTGGCACGAGGGCCCGGAACCACGTTCTGATTGGACCGGCGAAGGGCCGTGGCTACCTTGGGCAAAAGCCGGAGCTTCGGCCGCACTCACGCGTGTTTCGGTTGGACGCGCCGCGATCCCGACCGACATGACGACCATGAAGACGCTGCTGGCAACGCTTTCGCTGGGCGCCGCCGCCGTGGCGGCATCCGTCTCGATCCTGGGGACGATCATCCGTCCGCCGTCGCCCGAGCTGCCGACGATTC
>JALUTE010000120.1 GCA_027058255.1 Methyloligella sp.
CCGCCGTGCTGGGGGGCGGCAAGGGCTTGCGCGTGTGGGAGACGCGGCGCTGGAACCTGGTGAAGGTGGACACCGGCTATGCCGCCCAGGGCTATGGCGCCGACTGGGGCCCCGACGGGCGGCTCTATGCCACCGCCTATGACGGCTATTTGCGCCGCTACAGCCCGAGCCTGAAGCTCGAGGCAAAGAAGCTGATCAAGAAGAACCGGCGCCTTTTCGGCGTGGCCGTCAATCCGAAGGGGGACCGCATCGCCGTCGGCATCGACGACGAGCAGGCGGTGGAGCTCTATGACGCGCGCACCCTGAAGCTGATCGCCAAGACCGACATGAAGGGCGTCAAGAACGGCGACCTTGCCTCCGTCGCCTGGTCCGCCGATGGCGAGCGGCTCTATGCCGGCGGCCAATATGGCACCCGCGGCATCACCGTGGTGCGGGTCTGGGACCGGCGCGGCGAGGGGCCGGGGCGCGATCTCGTCGGGCCGCTCAGCACGGTCATGCACCTTCTGCCCTGCGGGGACAAGGTCGCGATCGGCGGCGCCGACCCCGCCTTCGGCCTGATCGACGCCAGGGGCGAGAAGTTCTTCTGGGAGTCCAGCGTCAAGCCGGACATGCGCAACAAGCTGCGCAAGCATTTCACCGTCTCGCCTGACGGCTTCCAGGTCCGCTTCGGCCTGCGCTATGCGAGCAAGGTTCCGGTCCTGTTCGACCTCTCTAGCGAGCAGCTCATCGAGGATGCCGAGCCCCTGCCGAGCCTGCACCCGGCCGATCTCACCAGCCTCAAGATCACGGACTGGGAGGACCGGCGCAATCCGAAGCTCGACGGCAAGCCCATCAAGCTCAAGCTGCACGAGACGGCGCGCTCCATCGCGGTCACGCCCGACAAGCAGCGCTTCATCCTCGGGGGCGACTGGTCCCTGCGCGCCTATGACAGGAGCGGCAAGAAGCTGTGGGAGAGGCAGGTGCCGGGCGTTGTGTGGGGCATCAACATCCCGCGCGAGGCGCCGATCCTCATTGCCGCCTATGACGACGGGACCATCCGCTGGCACCGGCTCTCGGACGGCAAGGAGCTGCTCGCGCTCTTCGTGCATGCGCGCGACAAGCGCTGGGTGGTGTGGACGCCGAAGGGCTATTACACGGCCTCGCCCGGCGGCGAGGGCCTCATCGGCTGGCACGTCAATCGCAAGACGTGGGACGAGGCGGCGGACTTCTTCCCCGTGGGCCAGTTCCACAAGCGCTTCTACCGGCCGGACATCATCCGCCTGGTGCTGGAGACGCGCGACGAGGACAAGGCGGTGGAGATCGCCAACCGGGAATCGAGGCGCCGAAACGAAGAGGAGAACATCCGCGAGACCCTTCCGCCCATCATCAAGATCCTGAGCCCGGTGCATGGCGCCACCTTCACCGGCAAGCAGGTCACCGTGGAATACGATCTGCGCTCGCCCTCGGGCCAGGAGGTGACCAAGATCGACGTGCTCGTGGATGGCCGGCCGATCAACTCCAAGGGCTGGGTTCCCGAATCGGCCGAGGTGAGCGGGCGCATCGCCGTGCCCGTGCCCGCGCGGGATGTCTCCATCGCCCTCGTCGCCCACACCAGGTTCGCCACCAGCGAGGCGTTCTCGGTCAAGCTCAAATGGGGCGGGCAGAAGCGTGGGGTCTCCGTGCCCGACTATCTCAAGCCCAAGCTCTATGCCCTTGTGATCGGGGTGAGCAAGTACAAGCGCAAGGCGCTGCGCCTCAACTATGCGGCCAAGGACGCGAAGGATTTCGCCGCCGCCCTGCGCAGCCAGGAGGGCGGCCTCTACAGGGCGGTGGATATCCGCCTGCTCACGGACGAGGACGCGACCGAGGACAACATTCTCGACGGGCTCGCCTGGCTCGAGGAGGAGGTCTCCAACAAGGATGTGGGCGTGCTGTTCATGTCGGGCCATGGCGTCACGGACCGCAAGCAGCGCTTCTATTATCTGCCCGTGGACGGCGACCCCAAGCGGCTCAAGGCGACGGGCATCAAGCAGTCGGACATTCAGGACACGCTCCGGGGCCTGCCGGGCAAGATCCTGATGTTCATCGATGCCTGCCATTCGGCCGGAAGCCTCAGGGGCGGCGAGAAAACCCGCGGCGCAGCGAACATGACGGCCGTCCTCAACGAGATGGCGAGCGCGGAGAACGGCGTCGTGATGTTCTCCTCCTCCACGGGCCGGGAGCTTTCGGTGGAGTCGCCACGCTGGGAGAACGGCGCCTTCACCGAGGCCCTGATCGAGGGGCTGGTGGATGGCAAGGCGGACATTTCCCAAGATGGCGCCATATCGGTCAAGGAGCTCGACTACTGGATCTCCGAGCGGGTCAAGCAGCTCACCGACAAGCAGCAGCATCCCGTCTCGCGCCTGCCCGACACGGTGCCCGACTTCCCCATCGCGCTCGCGGGGCGCGGCGGCGGGCAGCGTTGAGGGCGTGCAAAGCGGGCATGGCGCCTTGCGCGGCACCTGACCAATCGGGGCGCCTCGGCAGCCGGGCCGGCCTCGACCGGTCCGACAAAGGGCCAGTGTCGCCTGCCCGGTCTTTCTCTTAGCCGGTCTTTCCCATAGATTGCGCACCGCGCCGCCCGGCACCGGCCGCGTGCGGCTTCCACCACAGAGGGCCTGCCGTTCATGATCGATCTCTACACCTGGTCCACGCCCAATGGCCGCAAGGTCTCCATCATGCTCGAGGAGGTGGGGCTCGCCTATGAGGTCCACGCGGTCGACCTCAACGAGGACGAGCAGTTCGATCCCGACTTTCTCGAGATCAGCCCCAACAACAAGATCCCCGCCATCGTCGATCGCGAGACGGGCCTCGCCCTGATGGAGTCCGGCGCCATCTTGATGTATCTCGCCGAGAAGACGGGCAAGCTCTGGCCGCAGGAGCCCTTCGAGGCCAAGTGGCGCACCATCGAGTGGCTCATGTGGCAGATGGGCGGGCTTGGCCCCATGCTCGGCCAGGCGCATCATTTCATGCGCTTCAATCCGGGGGCCTCGGACTATGCGGAGAAGCGCTTTCGCATCGAGACCGACCGCCTCTATGATGTGCTGGAGGAGCGCCTGGAGGAGCGGGACTACGTGGCCGGCGACTTCTACTCCATCGCGGACATCGCCATATGGCCCTGGATCTCCCGGTTCGAGTGGCACAAGGTCGATCTTGCCGACTATCCCAATGTGCGGCGCTGGTATGTGGCCCTGGCCGGGCGGGAGGCCGTTCAGAAGGGTTATCACGTGCCGGAGAAGCAGCCCGGCATTCCCATGCCGGACTAGCCGGCGTTCGCCAGTCATCGCTTGTCTCGGAGGTGCCCCATGTCGGACCTGACCCATGCGCCGGGGGTTCTGGCCCCCATTCTCACGCCTTTCGACGAGACCGGGGCCCCCGACGCCGAACGGCTCGTCGCCCATGCGCGCCATCTGCTCGCCGAGGGCTGCACGGGGCTCGTGGCCTTCGGGACCACCAGCGAGGCGACATCGCTCGGCCTCGAGGAGCGCATGAGCCTTCTGGAGGCGATGCTGGCAGGCGGGATCGCGCCAGAGGCGCTGATGGTCGGCACGGGCACCCCCGCCATCCCGGACACGGTGCGCCTTGCGCGCCATGCGCTCTCCCTGGGCTGCACGGCTCAGCTCATGCTGCCGCCCTATTATTACAAGGCCGTCCATGACGACGGGCTTTTCGAGAGTTTCGCCCGCGTGATCGAGGAGGTGGCCGACAGCCGGCTGCGCATCCATCTCTATCACATCCCGCCGGTGGCCCAGGTCGGCTTCTCGGCACCGCTCGTGGGCCGGCTCGTCGCGGCCTTTCCGGAGACGGTGGTGGGGCTCAAGGACTCCTCCGGCGATTTCACGCTCTCGAGCGCGCTGCTCGAGGCGCATCCCGGTTTTCGGGTCTATGCGGGCTCGGAGAAATTCCTGCTCGACAATCTGCGCGCGGGCGGCGCCGGCTGCATCACCGCCACGGCGAACATCTTTCCCCGCCTCATCCGCCGCCTGCTCGACACGTGGCAGGACGCGAGCGCCGATGCGCTTCAGGAGGCGATCACGGCGCTCAGGCGCGATGTGAGTGCCCAGCCGCTCATTCCCTTCCTCAAGGCGTGGATGGCGAACCGCCTGGGCGATGCCGCCTGGTCGCACCCGCGCCCGCCCCTGATGGCGCTCGAGCCCGAGCAGGCTGCGCGGGCCATCGCCGCCCTCAAGGCGCGTCATGGCGACCTCCTCGGCGCCGCGGCGGCCCCGGCCGCTTGACCCGCTGGGGCCCCGCGATTAGGGTCCGCCATCATCCGGCCCGGGCGCCCGCCGCGCCCTCGGCCGGGCGCGCCGCGCAGCGCTCACCAGCGCCTTGTTCACATGTCCCTCTTGGGCCGCCCCATGAAACCGATCTCCACACCGGCCAGGTCTTCCACCGGGCCACGCCTGCGCCCGGATCGCTCGTTCCAGGACCTCATCCTGACCTTGCAGCTCTACTGGGCCGAGCAGGGCTGCGTCATTCTCCAGCCCTATGACATGGAGGTGGGCGCCGGCACCTTCCACCCGGCCACCACCCTGCGCGCCCTCGGCCCCAAGCCCTGGAAGGCGGCCTATGTTCAGCCCTCGCGCCGCCCGACCGACGGGCGCTATGGCGAGAACCCGAACCGGCTTCAGCACTATTACCAGTTCCAGGTGATCCTGAAGCCCTCCCCGGCGGACATCCAGGACCTCTATCTGCAGAGCCTGGCGCGCATCGGCATCGACGCGTCCCGCCACGACATCCGCTTTGTCGAGGACGACTGGGAGAGCCCGACCCTGGGGGCCTGGGGGCTGGGTTGGGAGGTCTGGTGCGATGGCATGGAGGTCTCCCAGTTCACCTATTTCCAGCAGGTGGGCGGTTTCGATTGCGATCCCGTCTCGGGCGAGCTCACCTATGGGCTCGAGCGCCTCGCCATGTATGTGCAGGGGGTCGACAATGTATTCGACCTCAACTTCAACGGCCGTGAGGGCGAGGAGCGCATCCTCTATGGCGACGTGTTCCTGCAGGCGGAGCAGGAATATTCGCGCTACAATTTCGAGATGGCCGACACGGAGATGCTGCTGAGGCATTTCCGCGATGCGGAGAAGGAGTGCAAGGCCATCCTGGCTGCCGGCGAGCGGGGCGAGGGCGCGCGGCACCAGGCGGCCCTGCCGGCCTATGACCAGTGCATCAAGGCGAGCCACATCTTCAACCTGCTCGATGCCCGCGGCGTCATCTCGGTGACCGAGCGCCAGTCCTACATCCTGCGGGTGCGCGAGCTCGCGAAAGCCTGTTGCGCCGCCTGGCTGAAGACCCAGGGAGGCGGCGCGTGATGGCCAATCTCATGAGCATGAGGGCGCGTCGCCTCAGACGCCGCATGACCGAGGCCGAGAAGGTGCTCTGGCGCAGCTTGCGCAAGATGCGACATGTGGAACGCACGTTCCGCAGCCAGGCACCCATCGGGCCATACATCGTCGACTTTGCCAGCCACTCGCTCAGGCTCGTCATCGAGGTCGATGGCGGGCAACATGGGCGGGATCCGGGCGAGGCGGCGGATCGGAAGAGGACGCGATGGCTGACCTCCCAGGGCTATCGCGTCCTGCGCTTCTGGAATCACGAGGTATTGGAGAACATCGACGGCGTCATGGCGCGGGTTGGCGAGGCGGTTTTCGATGCGCGCCGCAGGCGCAAGGCCTCTGCTCCTCAGGTTGGACGGAACCCCGCCATAGGCAGGAACACCGACGGAGCCGCCCCAAATAGCCCCTCCCCCCGGTGGGGAGGGGCTATTT
>JALUTE010000121.1 GCA_027058255.1 Methyloligella sp.
GTGCCGGCGCGTCCAGGCCACAAGGGCCTGGGCTACCGGCGTCGTCACAGCTTTTGGTGCGAGACCAACGGAGGTTTTGTGACAGCCTCTGAAAACGTGGGGCAACCGTCCTCGCTTGCCCTGCCACCTTCCCAGGATGCGCGGCACGGCGTGCGCATCTTCGTGTGGCACTGCTTGCTTGCAAGCCGTGGAGAGGGTAACGATGGGACTTTGGGGGTATGCCGGGCGTGAAGAGGCACGGCTAACAAGTAAGCCGTGTCCCACACCCCAGAACCACGTTGGTTGCGGCCCACAAAGCCGCGTCAGGGCGATGGCCGAGTGATGCGGCGCCCATGGTGGAGCATGTGGTGGCCGCGGCGGCGGCCGCGCTCGGCGCGCAGGGCCGCGAGGTCGATGGGGGCGACCACGATTTTCTCCACGGGGCCAGGATCCGCTTGCGCCAGGATCCGGCCGTCATAGTCGATGATCATGCTGCCGCCAGGCCAGCTGAACGGCGGATAATGACCAAGGCTGGCCGCCTGGTTGGCGGCGACGACATAGGCCATGTTCTCCAGGGCGCGCACCCGGTTCACCAGGGTCCACCAGTCCATCGGCGCCGTCGTTCCCCATGGGTCCATGTACGCCGAAACGCGCACCAGCACCTCCGCGCCGCCCAGGGCCAGCTGGCGGATCGCCTCGGGGAAAAGCCAGTCGTAACAGATGGCCGTTCCGATGCGCCCGATTTCCGTGTCGGCGACCGGAAACAACGGCTCGTCGTATCCGTCCAGGTCGGCGGGACTCGTGTGCAACTCCCATGGGATCCAGGGGTAAACCTTGCGGTACCTGGAAACCATGCCATCGGGACCGATCAGGCAGGTGGTGTTGAACACGTGCCCGGGCCAGCGGGGATCCGATTCCAGGAAGGTGCCCGTCTGGATGTAGACACCCAGCGCTTTCGCCTTGGCGGCATACCGATCGGTGTGTTCGTTCGGAATCGGCACGGCCAATCGATCGAGCAGTTCGTCCACGGTCGGATAGATGGGCGCGCCGTGGGCAAACTCGGGGAACACGACCAGGCGCACATCGAAGAACGGTTCATAGCCGGCCACGGCATACTCGACGGCATCGAGCATGCGCTCGACGCGCTCGGCGATCTCGCCGCGGTGCGCTGGGTTGGGCATATCCAGTTGACATGCTGCGGCGTAGTAACGGTCGGTGGTACTCATGGGATCCTCGCGGATGGCGACCGGCCCGCGGTTTCGGCGGAGGCGGGAACGGTTGCCGGGAAGCTTTCTGGGAACACGCTGAGCTGGATTCGAGGCAGCCAGGGCGCTTGCGAGCAAGCCGGGCCGCGGGCCACGCCTCCGTCGAGCACGGCCAACCACCGAGCCGTGCCGCGCAGCCCACGTGGGCGATCCTTGGTGGACCGGCGCTCGCTTCCCGCGGGCTTGTCCCGCACGGCGAGCCACCGCGCGCTGACGGAAGTCACCTGCGGCGAGCGGATTCGCTCCTGATCCGACGCGTGTTGTACTCGCGGCGATACCGCCTCGTCTGCTCGGTGTCGGGATACTGTTCGTCCGGGCCGTAGGGATAGCCGCTCATGCCGTGGAACGGCAGCGGTTCAACCGTGTCGGGAAACGCCGTGTACAGGTCCATGTCCTTGCAGAAGCTGTCGGTTCTTAACAGGAACGTACGCTGGCATCCCTCCGGCAC
>JALUTE010000122.1 GCA_027058255.1 Methyloligella sp.
ATCATGAATGTGATGAAATCGCCCTTCTCGCGGGCCGTGCAGGTGCGCCCGAGCACGCTTCGGCAATTGCGCCGGAACCATTTCTCGACCTTCTTGCGGTCCGTGTAGCAGTCCGGCGTGCGCGAGACGGCGAGCGGCTCGATGGGCTTGTTTGCACGGGTCTTGCCCATCTTGCGCGGGTCGTCCGTGTGGCAGACCGTGCAGGCGGGTGTCTCGGGCTTGCCACCCGCATGGCGCGTGCGAAAGAGCGCTTCGCCCCGCTTGGCATCGAAGCCCGCGAAGGCCGGGTCCTGTGCCTTGGCGGCCTTGAGATAGCCCTCGAGAATGGCGGCCCGTGCCTGTGTCATGGGGCCGGCGGTCGCGGCACCCGTGCCGAGCAACACGGCGAGGCCGGCGGCGAGAATGGCGCCCGTCAACAGCCGGGCACCGCGCGGCCTGGTACGGGAGCAGCAAGGATTGCGCATGAGCATGGCAGGTCTCTCCTTCTTGGGTTCGTGGATCACAAGCTCGATTGCGGGATGGCAATGCTCTGATCGGCAAAGCGGCCGCTCTCGGCATCCCGGTGGCACGCCTTGCAATTGCTCTTCGCGCCGACGGGGCGGCTCTTGAAGACGGTCTCGGGAATGGCGGCGTGGCGCCGGCGCCAATAGGGGGTGGCGGTGATGGCGAGGGGCCGCGCCCGCGAGACGCGCCGGAAATTGTTCGCCGCCTCCGTGTCCCAGCGCTCCGCCGCATGGGCATCGAGATAGGCACGCACCCGGGCGGCGGTCTTGGCATCGAGGCTCGCATCCTCGCCGAAATGGTCCTCGAGCCCGGCCATCATCGCCTTCCAGGAGGCGCGCGGCAGCAGGCTCGGGTGATAGGCCATGTGGCAGTCCCCGCACGCACTGGCATAGGTCGGATCGAGTCTCGCCGAGGGCACGCCGCGCACGGGCAGGCGGGCAAGGGCAATGGCCCCGCCGCCCAGGGTGAGTGCCAGGGCGGTGCAGAGCGCGAAGGCAAGGCCCGGCCGGGCGCCCTCATCGGCCGGGGCGCGGGGCGGCATCGAAGGCGCGGCGCCGGTTGCGGTCCGTTTGCGGCCGGTGACGAGCGCAAGCGCGAGATTCTCGCCTTCAAGGCGGCTTGCGATGGCGACGCCCGCGAGATGGCCGCCGATCAGGGCCAGAAGCCCATAGGCGAGAAGCCCGTGAGCCCACGCTGCGCCCGCGCCGGTCGCATAGGAGAGGAGAGCGGCGAGCGGGCCCTGCTTCTCCTGCCCGCCGAGGGCCACGAGCCCGGTGATGGCGAGGGCCGCAAGCGTGCCGATGAGGGCGAAGACCATGAGGGCGCCGGCCGGATTGTGTCCGACATGATGCGCCTCGAGACGGCCGTGCAGAAGGGCGGCCAAGTGGCGCGCCGTCTCGCGCGGGCCGAAAAGGAAGCTCGCGAAACGGCTCGCGCGCGAGCCGGTGAAGCCCCACACGAGGCGGAAGGTGAGGAGCGCCGCGACGAGCGTGCCCGCCCAGATGTGGATATCGAGCCACCACTCGGGCGCGAGAAAGCCGGTCCCAAGCGCGGTGAGGCTGGCGGCCACGAGCCCCCAGTGAAAGAGGCGCAGCGGCAGGTCCCAGACGCGCAGCCCGCCCATGCGAGCGCTCTCGCGGCCCTGGAGAAGGCGCGCCGGCGACGTCCCGTCGCGCAGGGCCCGCCCG
>JALUTE010000123.1 GCA_027058255.1 Methyloligella sp.
ACGGGCAGACGCGCGGCCTGGCATCGGCTGTCCGGCGGCGACTCGGGCTGGCCGCTCATGGCCCGCCATGACGGATCCAAGTCTCGCAACTGATACCTGACCACTTGACACCTGAGTCCGGCACCTGACACGTGGCACCTGATACCTGGTTCCGGCTTCGCTCCACACGGCCCGAGGATGACGAGACCAGAAACCTGAATTCAGAAACCAGAGGCCAGAAGGTGAGACACCCCGTTGTCGTCCCCGAAATCCCGCGGCCGCAATGGGTGCCATCTTGCACCGTCCCCGACCCGCGGGATTATCGGGGACCCATAACCCCGAACATTGCAGGGGCATGGTGTTCATGGGCCCCGGATAGAAATGCGGGGCGAAGGCGTGCTTGCCGGAAGCGACATTGGCCGCATTTCTTCCGGGGCGACAACGTCCAGCAACCCAGCTTCTGTCATCTGATACCTGACACCTGAGTCTGACACCTGAATCTGGCACCTGACACCTGAACCGCGCCTGGCTCTGGGTAGCGGGAGAAAGTAAAAGAGAAAGAAAGAGAAAGAGAGCGGGCGGTCCGTCGCGCAACTTGGATCATGACAGCGCGCGGTTGCCTGCAGAGAGCGGTGCAATTCGTTGCTCGGGGGCTGTAAGCCCATACGAATCAGGCATAATATGCCCAATGTGTTGGCTTGCTATTGGTCATCGGCTGGTCGGGTCACCCCGCGTGTCGCCCCGGTCAACTTCGTTGCCGATTGTGCCGACGGCCGCGCAGGGAGGTCTCGTGATGGAGCAATTCGCTGGCGAGCGCTCGCTGCTCGAGAGCGGCAATTCGCAATGCCCGCTCACTCTTTGCGGCAAGGAGCTTTTGGCCGAGGCCTCGGGCGCGCTCTATTGGCCCGACGAGGAGCTTTTGATCGTGGCCGATCTCGACCTCTCTGCGGGCGCACGGCTGGGCGAGCGCGGCGGTTTCGTGCCGCCGAGCGATCCGCGCGCCAAGCTCGCCCAGCTGACCCGCACGCTGGCGCGGCACCGCCCGCGGCTGGTTGTTGTTCTCGGTGCGCCGCATCGCCATGCCATGCTCGAGGAGGCGCTTGACGATGAGGTGAGAGCGCTCGTGGCTGAGCTCATAGCCAGTAGCGAGGCCTGGTGCTGGGTCGGCCGTGCGGGGGTCGGCGAGGCGGCCGCGGCCCTTGGCGGCGAAGTCGAGACCGAGCTGCGCGTGGGTGGGCTGACATTGCGCCATCGTCCCTTTGTCGGCCCCGCCAACGGCGAGATCGCCGCCTGCTATCGGCCTGCCGCCCGAATTGCCGTGTGCGGGCTCGATCTCAAGCGGCCTTGCTTTGTCGGCAATGGCCGCCGCCTGGTGATGCCGGCATTTGCCAGTCACGCAGGCGGCAACAACGTCCTCGACAATGCCTTTCTCCCACTCTTCGGCACCGATGGGCTCCATGTCTGGGTGCTCGGCCAAGACGGCATCGCCCCGCTGGCCACGCGGCAATTGTTGCCCGAGGTGCGTGCCGCCTGAGCAACAGCGGTGCCGGCGCGCATGATGGGCGGTGCGGGGGCGCCACTTTGAGCGATCGGTGAACTTTTGGCAGTGGCCGGCGCCTTTGAGCGGCCGCTGCCTTTGAGTGGCCGGCGCTGCGAGAGCGATGGTTTTTGCGTTCCGCGGCGTATTGACCGATCGGAGCGGCTT
>JALUTE010000124.1 GCA_027058255.1 Methyloligella sp.
CCCGTACCAGGCGCCGGAAGGCCCGCCGTTCGTCCGACGCCACGAGCCAGCCGCGCGAGCGGGCGATGGCGAGGCAGGCGGCCTCTCCTGCCCCCAGCATCCGGTGGAGCCCCGCATAGTCGGCCATCTCGCCGAGATCCGTGATACGGACGAGATCGAATGCGCCGGCACCGATCGCCGCATCCAGCCGGGCCGCCTGGCCGGGATCCGTCACCTCCAGGAGCACCTCCTCGGGAACGGCGCACCGGTATGCGGGCAGTCCTCCAAGGATCTCGAGCCCCTCGACGTGCGCGAAGTTGATGAGCACGTTCGCATCAAGCACCATCCACCGCGGTTCGCCGCCCATCCCTGCGCATCCCGCTCCTCGCCGGCGCTCACGTCTCCCCGAGCAGCCTCAGCACCTCGCGCTCGGGTGCGCTGGCCAGCGCGACCAGCTCCATCAGCTTGGCCCGGCTGATCAGCTCCTGCTGGTACGCCGCGACCGCCAGCGCCATGAAGCGCCCGTGCAGCTCCGTGTGAGGCGGATACTGGGCCTCCGGATCGGGGAGGCACATGATCCCGCGCGCCGTCCGGTCGACGCCCTGCTCGATCTGCAGCCGGAGCCCGTCGAACTCCTCCTCCCTCACGAGGCGGAGGCTGCGGAGCCGGTAGAGCGCGGCCTGCGTGCTGACCCCGAACACGTGGGCGAGCTGCACGACGTCGAAGATCTGGACCGGCTGCGGACCGCGGCGGGCATGGTGCCGCCCCCGCACGACGGCCTCCTCGTCGTACACCTCCACGACCTGCCGGGCCGACCGCCCCTTGCCCAGGCACGCAAGGAGCCCGTGGACCCGCTCCGCCGGCATGAGAAAGGCCGCCGCGAAGGCGTTGGCGCGCACCTCGAGCAGCGTCCCGCGATCCGCGCTTCGGCTCACGGTCCCGACCCGGTCGCCGTCGAGCAGCACGTGGGCGTACTCGTGCGCGTAGGAGAACCGCCGCCGCAGGACGCCGTGACGTCGGTTGACCATCACCAGGATCCCGACGCCCTCCTCGCGGATCGTCAGCCCCGAGACGCCCTCGGGGAGATCCACCGTGGCGGCACGCACGCCCTGGGCCTCGACGAGCGCCGCCATGTCGGGGATGGGGCAGTCGCCGAGACCGAGCCGGGAACGCTCCTCCTGGGCGACGCGCTCCCCCTGGCGCACGGCCTCCCACCGGCTCTCCGGCGGCGGCAGCGGATACTGGGCGGGGACGCAGCACTCGCACCCGGCCCCGAGCAGCTCCTCGAGGGCCGACAATTCCCGCCCGAGCGCCACGTAGCGGCGCAGCTCGGCGGCCACCGCCTCGTCGCCCGCCAGCTCGGGGTCCGCGCGGAAGAGGACGGTCAGGGCGTCCTCGGCATCGAACCGGGGACTCAGGAACGAGCGGATGTCCCGCCCGTAGAGGTAGGCCAGGCGGTCGAGCTCCAGGCTGCTGACCTCGCGGTTGCCCAGCTCCATCTGGGCGACCGTGGCGCGGGAAACGCCCAGCCTCTCGGCCACCTGCTGCTGGGTCAGGCCGCACGCCTCCCGCGCCCGGCGCAGGCGGCGCCCCAGCTCCCGACGATCGATCATCGCGTCCCTCCCAGGACCACCTGGCCCCCTCCCGGACCACCCGATTACGCCTGATATGTTAGGAAACCTAACGTCTTTTTACAATAAGAT
>JALUTE010000125.1 GCA_027058255.1 Methyloligella sp.
GGACGGCTGGCTGACGCGCCAGTTCACCATCGAATATGCCGCCCTGTTCGATGGCCTCCTGCCCTTTCTCGAGCGCCTTGCCCTGCCCTTGCCGCTCGGCGGCACGTCGAACCATTTTCGCCGCAGCGCCCTCGAGCGGCTCGGCGGCTGGGACCCGTTCAACGTGACCGAGGACGCGGATCTCGGCATGCGGCTCGCCCGGATGGGCTATCGGTGCCGTGTGATCGCATCCACCACATTCGAGGAGGCGCCGAACCGGCTCGGCGAGTGGTTCCGCCAGCGCACGCGCTGGATGAAGGGCTGGATGCAGACCGCGCTGGTGCACAGCCGCCAGCCGGCGCGCGCCCTCGGCGGGTTCGGCCCCTGGGGCTTTGTCGGCTTTCACCTGGTGCTCGGCGCCCTGCTCGTCTCGGTGCTCCTGCACCCGCTGTTCTATCTCGTGATGGCGGCGGACATGGCGACGGGCCGCTTTCTCGATGGCTCGGGCGGGCTTCTCGGCGAAACGTTGCGCATGATCGCGCTTGGCAACCTCATCGGCGGCTATGCGGCGGCCATGGCGCTTGCGGCCCGGGCGGCGATCGGGCGGGGGCTCGGGCTCATTGCGCTCGACGTGGCGACCATGCCGTTCTACTGGCTGCTCATTTCGGCCGCCGCCTGGCGGGCGCTCTTTCAGCTCTTCGCCGATCCGTTCCGCTGGGAGAAGACGGCGCATGGCTTTGCCCGGCCGGCGCGCGGGCCAGGCGTGGGCGAGGGCCGCACCCCGTCGAGCCGGCAGCGCTCGCCCCGGGTCCCCTCGGCTTCCATGTGAGGCGGATCACTTGAGAACGATGCGGCCTTCCACCTTGGGCGCGATGGTGCCCTTCTTGCGGATATAGGCCATGACCGCACTGGCCACGAGAATGCCATCGCGCGGGCCCTGGAGGACGCGCGCGCGCTTGAACGCCTCGAACCCCTCGCGGCCGCTGGCGATGAAACTGTTGGTGGCGACGCGGTAGGTGCGCTCGGGATCGAGCGGCTTGCCGGCGATCTCCACCGTGCGAATGCGCTTGCCCGGATAGGCGGAGGCATCCGCCACGATGCGCGCGCCGGAGACGTGCAGGAAGCGGCCATTGGGCCTGCCCGCAAACCAGAGGCCGTTCTCGAGCACCGCCCGCAGGTCCCGGCCTTTCATCTCGACCAGCACCAGCGTGTTGCCGAAGGGCAGCTCCGTGCGGATGTCGCGGCGGGTGAGGGTGCTGCCGGCCGGATAGCGCCTGTTGCCACGAATGCCGCCGCCATTGGCGAGCGCCACATCGGCCCCGGTCGCCGCGCGCATGGCGTCGGCGATGAGATTGCCGATGGCGGTCTCGCCCGTGCGCACCAGGGCCGTGCGGCTGTCGAGGGGCGTCTCGGTGCGGCCGAGCGGCACATCGAGCGCCTTGGAGAGGCGCGCGCGATACATGGCGACGCGCTTCGCGACGGCCGGGTCGGGCTTTGCATCGGCGGTGTCGATGATGCGAAAGCGCGGCCACCAGCGCACCCGGCGCCGGCCGTCCTTCTCGCGAATCCGGATGGCAAGGTCCACGGCAACGAGATACTCGCCCTCCTGCTTGGCCTCGGCCCAGACGGTGCGGCCGTCGTAATAGACGACGAGGTTGTGATCGTCGCCGGAGAGGAGAATGTCGGCCGCACCGTCTGGGCC
>JALUTE010000126.1 GCA_027058255.1 Methyloligella sp.
GAATTGTCCGCAGGTCGAGGTTTTCCAGGTAAGCCGGGTCTGGACGGTGGAGGAGGATGATCTTTGGCCAGGGTCTGGTGCCGAAGCCCTCGATCAGGACGAGGTCGGCCTGAGAGAGGTGCCTGTCGATCAGATCGCTCACATCGTCCGGGACGCTGATGAAAAGGGCCGCTTCGGCGGCGGACACGATCATGCTTGCAAAAGCCCCCGCGCGACGGTGACGATCCGTGTCGGTG
Organism: Methyloligella sp.; assembly: GCA_027058255.1. GTDB lineage: Bacteria > Pseudomonadota > Alphaproteobacteria > Rhizobiales > JALUTE01 > JALUTE01. Next base: position 237 of record JALUTE010000126.1, read on the forward strand.
CCCTCCCGGTCGAGCTGGCAGTCGTGGGAGGTGTGCTTCACCGTGGCCACGCGCAGGCCCCGGGATCGGAGCAGCGGCAGCAGTCTCTCGATGAGCTGGGTCTTGCCCGATTTCTTCGGGCCGCAGATTATCAGCCTCTTCGTCACTGGTCCATCATCCACTGTAGGGACCGGGCGGCTCGGTGGGGCCGCCGGTGCGGTTCAGGGGAACGCCACCAGCCGGAGATACCAGTAAAGCGCCGGTGCGATGAGAATCAGGCTATCGAAACGGTCGAGCATGCCCCCGTGCCCTGGAATGAGCCGGGAGCTGTCCTTCACGCCTGCATCGCGCTTGATGAGCGATTCGGTTAGATCGCTGATCTGGCCGAAAACGCCCACGATCGCTCCGAAGACGGCAACGTCCACTGCTGTGAGGCCCCGAAGGAAAAGCAGGTCGAACAGGTAGGCCGAAAGCAGCGCGGCGACAAGTCCCGCCACGGCGCCTTCCCACGTCTTGTTCGGACTCACCCGCGGTGCGAGCCTGTGTTTGCCCACGGAAGAGCCCACGAAAAACGCCGCGGTGTCGCAAATCCAGACGGTGAGGAACAGGGCGACGATCCAGCGTCCTGCGTAATCGTAAGGCACGTTACGCATCAGGGGGAACTGCCGTACCAGCACGAGGTGGCCGAAAAGGCCGGCGATGTAGGCGGGTCCGAAGACCGTGGATGCCAGATTGAAGACGCTGTTCTCCGGCCCGCGGAACACTTCCCAGATGGCAGCGGTGACGGTGATGAACACCAGCGCAGCCAGTGCCACCGGCACGCTGTTGAGATAGAATCCGGCGAGAATCAGGAGGGCGCCGGGCAAGCCGACGGCCGGATGCGGACGGGCTCCCTTTCGTCGAGCAAGCGCGTAGTATTCGAGCGTCGACGCCAGGACGATGATTCCGGCGACCGCAAGGAAGAACAGCCCACCGAAATACGCCGATCCCAGCACCAGAGGCCCGAGCGTGATGGCGACGAGTCCCCTGGTGCCCAGTCTGGACTTTTTCACCCAGCCGGGCTGTTCGCGATCCTGTGTCATCCAGAAAGTCGCTGCGTTTTGCCTGGGATGGACGTTTCCACTACGTCACCTCACTCTTCTCGTCCTCGAAAACCCAGCCGGGGCTTCCGACACCGCAAGTCGCCCCGTTGCCGGGGTGCGGAAAGCGCCTGGGGAACGTCCGGACATGCCCCTGCCGACCCTCTGAATGCGGGCCTGCGAACGCTCGAAGCACCGGCTGCGGGAAGCACGCGGCGGCTCGGCCGGCCACCGGGGCGATCGGCCGAAGAAGCACGCCGTTTGACCTGCCAGACAGCAGGTGCACCGTGCCGCTCCAGGCGCTTCCGCTCGCGGGGGCAGCGTAGCTGCGGCTCTTGCCGTTCCGGGCGGCGGCGTGATGGTGTGTTCCATGTATCCGTC
>JALUTE010000127.1 GCA_027058255.1 Methyloligella sp.
GTGCGAGGGGGCGGGCGACGATGTTGGCGAGGGCAAGGTCGAAGGCGCGCGGGCGGGCAAGGAGCGGATGGGCGAGCCCCTCGGCCCCGAGCACCTGCACGCGGCGCGCGACGCGGTTGCGGCGCATATTGGCGCGCGCGATGCGCACGGCCACGGGATCGCAATCGCTTGCCACGATCGCGGCCGCGGGAAAGGCGCGCGCCGCGGCGATGGCGAGCACGCCCGTTCCGGTGCCGATGTCGAGCACCCGGGCGGGCGGGCGCCGGACCTGCCGCCTTGCCAGCATGGCGATCGCCCCCAGGCAGCCGCGCGTGGTGCCATGACGGGCCGTGCCGAAGGCTTGCGCCGCGTCGATCTCGATGGCCCAGCGGGCCGCCCGGAAGCGGGCGCGATCATGGCTCCCGTGGATGACGAAGGGTGGGACGTGCTGGGGTGCGAGCGCCGCCCGGCTCCGGGCCAGCCAGTCGGTCTCCGGCACGGGCGCGAGGGCATCTTCATGGGCCGCGATCTGTGCAGCCAGGCCGGCCCGGGCGAGGGCTGCCTCGATGGCCGCGCGTGCCGCTTCTTCCGCGGCTGGCGTGGCGAGCGCGAAATGGGCCTCCACCAGCCAGCGCCCGTCCGGCTCGGCGACGAGGGCGACGGCCATGGGCGCGCCATCCTCCATGGCGCCCAGCCGATCCGCGAGGGCGTGCATCGCCGCCTCGGGGCCGCGACAGCTCAGGCGCCACAGAGTCATGTCCGCGCGAGAAGCGCCCGCGGGTCGTTATAGAACTCGGCCGTGTTCAGATATTCGTCCCAGCGGGCGTCCACATGCAGGCATCCCGCCTCGGGCGCGATGGCGCGCAGCGTGCCATCCTCGGCCTCGGTCACGATCTCGTCCCTGATGAGCCGGCCGAGGGCATCGTAAATGTCATAGTCGACGCGCACCTTGAACTCGGTCTCGAGGAAGTCCTCGATGGCCGCCTTCATGTCCGGAATCTGGTCGCGATGCGCCTCGCCCTTGGCGAGCAGGCAATAGAGGAGATACTCCTCCTTGATGTCCTCCTCCTCCGCCCGGTCGCAGAGCAGGGTAAGGGCGCCGCGGCTGTCCGCCAGATTGTGGAAATAGAGATTCTGGGCCAGCACCATCATGTAGTGGGTGCGGGTGTTGAAGAACTTCATGACCTGGCGGAAAATCACCATGACCAGGCCCAGGAGCGCCCCGGCCGCGCTCATCGGATTGGTGGCGATGAGCACCTTCGACACCGTGGTGGCGAGGCTTGCGACCGTGCCGCCGCCCGCCGTGATGGCGAGCTTGATCTTGTCGAAGGGGCGGAACTGCACCCGCGTGTTCGGAAACATCATCTCCAGGTCTGCGCGGGCGATCTCCTTGAAGAGCTTCAGATAGACATAGTCCGACCGCACCCCGTCGGGCAGCATCTTGCGGCGCTTCTTCAGGATCTTCCGCGCCTCCTTCTCCTCGACATGCTCGCCGGCCATGATCTCGCGCACCCGCTGCTCGGCCGGCTTGAGCTTGAGAAGGAGGAAGAGGCGCTGGAAGAAAGGCACATCGACGGGCTCCTTCCTCAGCCAGAGCGTCTTCCAGGAGCGCCGCATGAACCGGCGAATGCCGGTGCCCCGCGCATAGATGAGGAGCTCCTCGAACTCGTCGAGATCCACCTCGAGCTCCAGGCCATAGGCAGACTGCTCGGAGAAGATGCTCTGCAGCTCCACCTTGTCGATCCGGCGATAATTGGCCTGCTCGAGCAGCTCCGTCACCAGGGCAATGAGGGTCGCCTGATGGCGCGCGAGCTCTTCTGCCGACAGCCGCTCGCCACGCACCGTGTCGCGATCCGGGCTGAACGGCAGATACGCCTCCTTGAGGCGCATGAGCTTCTCCGTGTAGTCGAGATTGCGCCAGGCTCCGAGATAGCGAAAGAAGCGGACCACATTCTCCGCCTCGCCCTCGGGCCAAGCGCTCGGACGGCTCAGGGCCTCGATGAGATCGAAGCGGCTGACGGGAATGAACTTGCACGGCTCCACGTCGTCGTCGACCAGGCAGGGGTCGCCCTCGGCAAGGGCCGCACCGGTCGTCTCGTCGGCCTCGGTGACATCCGCTTTGGCGGGGGGCTCCTGCGCGCGCGCGCGCGCGCCGGCCTGCACCGCCGCCTCGGCTGCAGCCCGCGCCGCATCGCCGCCGTCTTCGGCCCCAAGCTCGCCGGGCAGCCCCACACCCTTTGGCGGGCTGCCCGCCCCGCCATTCGCGCGCGGATCAAGCGTCGTCATGGCCCCAACTCCCTCGCCTTACTCGACAACCGGAACACCGTTCGGATCACGTTTCACGTTGTACCATGATCGGTTCGGGAATATGACCGATGCCCGCGCGAGGCGGGCGCCCGCCTCAACCGCCGGCGCCGCCGGTCCCGCTCTCGCCGCCACCGCCCTGGGCGGCCTGCAGCATCTGGGCGATGATCGCACCCAGCGTCTCGCGCGGCATGGCCTCGATCGGCTCGGTGATGCCGGCCGAGGTCAGCGCCTTTTCCAGAGCGCCGCGCAGATCCTTGTCCGCGAGGAACTGATCAATGATGGCATCGGGCACGCCGGAGGCGGCCTGCTGCTGGCGCTCCTGGAGATTGAGGATGAACTGGCGGGCCATGTGCTGCTGCTGGTCGGGCGTCATGGCGTCGAGCGGTGTCTCGATGCCCGCCTTGACGAGATCGGCCGAGAGAGCCGCGCGGGCATCACCATCGCTCAGCACATGATCGACCATCTCGGCGGGAATCGCCGCGAGCTTCTCCTTGGCCTCGTGATGGTCTCTCAGGGCCTGCATGAACTGGCGGGCCGCCTCGCGCTGCTGGGCGACCTCGAGCGCCTCCAGATCGTGGCCATTGTCCTTGAGAACCTTGGTCAGGTCGGCACGGAAGTCGGGATTGGCGAGCAGGGCATCGGCCTGCTCGTCGCTGATATCGAGGGTTTGGGACATTCTTTCCTCCTCCCTGCGGGTGTTGGGGGGGCGCCAGGGCCCCGATGGGTCCGCGGGCGGGGAGGCTTTCGTGAATGCGACCCATCGGGGTCGTCCATGGCCGCACTCCTGGCGTCGCGCACGTGAGAGATCACGCTAGCAGGGCGAGACGGCAATATCCACCCACGCGGCGCCAGGCATGCACAGCCCATTGACCCGGAATGTGCGGGAGCTGCGGGGGCTGCCGGGTGGCACGGACGGCGGGCTCAGCCGCCCTGGCGGGCGAGGGCCAGCCACTCCTCCTCGCTCAGCACCGAAACCCCGAGCTCCTGCGCCTTGGCGAGCTTGGACCCCGCGCCCGGCCCCGCCACCACATAGTCGGTCTTCCTGGACACCGAGCCCGTCACCCGCGCGCCGAGGCGCTCGGCCATGGCCTTGGCCTCGGCCCGGGTCATGCGCTCCAGCGTGCCGGTGAAGACCACGCGCTTGCCGGCAATCGGCGAGGCACTTTCCGCCTGCTCCACGGGCAGAACGGTCACCTGCGCCAAGAGCCGGTCCAACGCCTCGCGGTTGTGGGGCTCGCGGAAGAACTCGATGAGGGAATCGGCCACCACCTCGCCAATGCCGTCGATGGAGACGAGCTCGCGCCAGGCATCGCTCTCGCGATCCCGGGCCTCGGTCATGGCCCGTGCCAGGGTGTCGAAGTCGCCATAGGCGTGGGCGAGCAGGCGGGCCGTCGCCGCACCCACATGGCGGATGCCGAGGGCGTAGACGAACCGATCCAGCGGCACCGCGCGCCGGGCATTGATGGCCGCGAACAGATTGCGGGCCGACACCGCGCCCCATCCTTCCCGGTCGGCCAGGCGCGCGCCCTCGGGGGCCGCGCGATCGCGCGCCTCGAGGGTGAAGATGTCGGCCGGCTCCTTGACGAGGCCGTCGGCGAAGAAGGCGGCGATCTGCTTGGCCCCGAGCCCCTCGATGTCGAAGGCATCGCGCGAGACGAAATGCTTCAGCCGCTCCACCGCCTGGGCGGGGCATATGAGCCCGCCGGTGCAGCGGCGCACCGCGTCCTCGCGGCCGGTCTTCGGATTGACCTCGCGCACGGCGTGGCTGCCGCAGACCGGGCAGCGGGTCGGAAAACGGAAGGGCTCGGCGCCCTCGGGCCGGCGCTCCTTCACCACCGCAAGCACCTGCGGAATGACGTCGCCCGCGCGCTGGATGACCACCGTATCGCCAATGCGGATGTCCTTGCGGGCGATCTCGTCCTCATTGTGCAGGGTCGCGTTCTGCACCACCACGCCGCCCACCGTGACCGGCGCGAGGCGCGCTACCGGAGTGAGCGCGCCCGTGCGGCCCACCTGGATCTCGATGTCCTGGACAATGGTGGTCGCCTTCTCGGCCGGGAACTTGTGGGCGATGGCCCAGCGCGGCGCGCGCGAGACCTCGCCAAGGCGCGCCTGCCAGTCCAGCCGGTCCACCTTGTAGACGACGCCGTCGATGTCATAGTCGAGGCTCGCCCGCGAGACCTCGAACTCGCGATAGGCCGCCAGCAACTCCTCGGCGCTGTGGCACAGCCTCAGCCCCGGATTGGCCGGAAAGCCCCAGCGCGAGAAAGCCGCCATCATGGCGGACTGGGTGGGCTCGGGCACGCGGCTCGCCTCGCCCCAGGCATAGGCGAAGAAGCGCAGAGGCCGATGCGCGGTCACCATGGGGTCCTTCTGGCGCAGGGAGCCCGCCGCCGCGTTGCGCGGATTGGCGAACACCTTGCCACCCTCCGCGGCGATGCGGGCATTGAGGGCCGCAAAGGCGGACTTCTCCATATAGACCTCGCCGCGCACCTCGAAGAGGTCGGGAAAGTCGGGCGCCTCCACCGTCCCGGGAATGTCGTCGATGGTGCGCACATTGGCGGTGACGTTCTCGCCCGTCCAGCCGTCGCCGCGTGTCGCGCCAAGCACCAGGCGGCCCTTCTCATAGCGCAGGGATATGGAGAGGCCGTCGATCTTCGGCTCGGCCGTCACGGCCAGCTCGGCGTCCTCGGCGAGACCGAGAAAGCGGCGGATGCGGGCGAGGAAGTCGCGAATGTCCTCCTCGTCGAAGGCGTTGGCGAGGGAGAGCATGGGCACCCGGTGCGCCACCTTCTCGAAGGCGGCGGCGGGCGCGGCGCCGACGCGCCGGCTGGGGCTGTCGGGGCGGACGAGATCGGGAAAGCGGGCCTCGATGGCCTCGTTGCGCCGGCGCAGGGCGTCATAGTCGGCGTCCGAGATCTCGGGCTGCGCCTTCTGATAGTAGAGCGCGTCGTGATGGGCGATCTCGCGGGCAAGGCGCGCGAGCTCGGCCTCGGCCTCGGCGCGGGTCAGCGCCTCCACGGGCCGATGGGCGAGATCCGCAGGGCCGGTGCCATGCGCGCCTGCCGCCTTGCCCGTGCCCCGATCGCCGTCCGGCCCCGCCGGTTCGGCCTTGCCCGGCGTCTTGCCTCCTTTCCGCTTCCCGCCCCTGGCCACGGCTCGATCGCTCCCGGGGTCAGCCGCGCGCCGCCATCAGGCGCTCGGCGGCGCGGCGGGCCTCGTCGGTCACCTCGGCGCCGGCGAGCATGCGGGCGATCTCCTCGCGCCGGTCCCCCGCCGCGAGCGGGACGACGCGCGTCACCGTCTCCTCGCCGTCGGCATTGGTGCGCACCTCCTTGACGATGTGCAGATGATGGTCGGCCTCGGCCGCCACCTGGGGGGAATGGGTGATGGCGAGAACCTGCAGGCCGCGCCCGGGCCCC
>JALUTE010000128.1 GCA_027058255.1 Methyloligella sp.
GGCCCCCGGTGCGCGGGTATCGAAGGAAATGTAGAAATGATGCTCGCCGGGCAGGCCTTCCTCGACGACGCGCCGGAGCACCGTGCGCACGATGCCGCGTGCCGCCTCTTCGGCCAGAGCCTCGTAGTCGATCGCGTGGCTGGACATGGTGATTGTTGTCAGTCCCCGTCGGGAGCGGTGCCCCCTTCTCCCGGCTGCAAAGCACGCTTGATGCGGAAAGTGGAGGGCTTCTGTTGCCCGGTGCCCTCCGAACCGCGCCTGGCCCTGCTCGAGGACCAGGACTTGGAGTTTCGGTGGCTAAAGCCGCTTACGCAGCCATCGCCGCCGGAGCATAGTTGTCGTTGGCAACTATAGGGTTGGCCCGATAACGGCGGTACCATGCCGGGCGAAAGCCTGTCCTTTACACCCTCGTCGATCCTGTTTCGCCCCCATCAGATGCAGCCCCCCGAAAAGCCAGATCTCACGCCCGCAGGCCGCGTTCATGAGCTCTCCCCGCTGGTCGGCTTCTCGGGCGGCCACATGTGGTGGAGGCGCCGGGTACTGCCCCCGGGTCCGATGGGTTTATTGCGACAGCCGTTTATCGCCATATCCGGATTTCTCCGGCACACCGAATATAGTGGGCTGAGCTGGCAAAAAAAAGAGTTTTGATCTCGGCGCCTTGTGCTGCGCGCAAAGGGGGCCGGTCACACGCCTCGCGCCACCCCCTGCCCGACACCCAGCCGGCCTGCTCAGTCGCCGGCGGTCTCGATGCTCAAAAGCCGCCCGCAATGCTTGCAGTGCACCGCATCCGGATCGTGACGGGAAAGCCCGCAATCGGGGCAGGTATAGTGCACCTTCTGGGGCCGGAAGATGGTCTGGATGAGACGCAGGAAGAGCGCAACCCCCACCACCATGATGATCACCGCCAGGAGCCGGCCGGAGCTGCCCTCGAGGGTGATATCGCCAAAGCCCGTCGTGGTCAGGGTCGTGACCGTGAAATAGAGGGCGTCGATATAGGTGTTGATCGACGGATTGGTGCGCGCCTGAAGCACGTAGACCAGGGCCGTGACGACGAAGACGAAGACCGAAAGGTTGATGACGCTCTGGATGACCTCCTCGTTGCGCTTGAAAAAATCCCAGCGCTCGCGCAAGTCCTTGAGCACATGGTAGGAGCGCAGGAGGCGCAGGGCCCGGAGCACGCGCAGGAAGACCAGATTCTGGGTGAACAGCGGCGCCACGAGGCTCACCACCACGAGGATGTCCGCCCAGGTCGTGAGCTGGAGCATGTAGCGGCGCCGGTCCGAGGCGATCAGGAAACGGGCCAGAAGGTCGAGCAGAATGACGGCGGCGATCACCAGCTCCAGCATGTGCAGCCAGGGCGTGGGCGGCAGAAGCGAGACAACGATGAAATAGACGAGGGTGGCGATGTCGAAGGCCAGCAGCGAGAGCCGAAACCGCTGCGCAGCCGGCTTTCGCCCGTAATAGGCGTGCCGCAAGCCGATCTTGAGCTTGTCCATCGCGTTCCCTCCCATGCTGCCGGCCGGCGCGCCGTGCTGTCGTCCGTCGGCTTCGTCGAATCGGCTAATGTGACCTTATGAGACAATATCTGAACCTATTGCAACGCATCCTGGATGAGGGCGTGCGCCGCGCGGACCGCACGGGAGTGGGCACGCTCGGCCTTTTCGGCCATCAGATGCGGTTCGATCTCGGGCAAGGCTTCCCGCTGCTCACCACCAAGAAGCTGCATGTGAAGTCCATCATCCACGAGCTCCTGTGGTTTCTCAGCGGCGAGACCAATATCCGCTATCTCAGGGAGAACGGCGTGCGGATCTGGGATGCGTGGGCGGACGAGAAGGGCGATCTCGGCCCCGTCTACGGCGCCCAGTGGCGCTCCTGGCCGGCGCCGGACGGGCGGCGAGTCGACCAGATGGCCCGCCTGGTGGAGGGCATCCGGCGCGATCCCTACTCGCGCCGGCACATCGTCACCGCCTGGAACCCGGCCGAGGTGGACCGCATGGCGCTGCCCCCCTGTCATTGCCTGTTCCAGTTCCATGTGGCCGAGGGGCGGCTGTCCTGCCAGCTCTACCAGCGCTCGGCCGACGTGTTCCTGGGCGTGCCGTTCAACATCGCCTCCTATGCCCTGCTCACCCACATGATCGCCCAGGTGACGGACCTGGCGCCGGGCGCGTTCATCCACAGCTTCGGCGACGTGCATCTCTATCTCAACCACGTGGAGCAGGCGAGGCGCCAGCTCGCCCGCGAGCCGCGGCCCCTGCCACGCCTCGAGATCAACCCGGACGTGCGCAACCTGTTCGATTTCGTCTATGACGATTTCCGCATCACGGGCTATGATCCGCACCCGCACATCAAGGCGGAGGTTGCCGTCTGAGGGCCGCATGCCGGGTGCCTGGCCTGCCACTCGGGGGGCAACACCCGGCCCCGGTGCTTGACCCGAGTGCTTGACCCGAGTGCTTGGGCCCAGTGCCGGGTCATGTGCCAGTCTGGGCCGGCGGCCCCACAACCAGGAAGGCCCGCCGAGGCGGGCGCGAGAAAAACGAGACCCCAAAAACGAGACCCCAAAGAGTCATCATGACCATGCCGACCGTATCCATTGTCGTGGCCGTGGCCGAGAACGGCGTCATCGGCGCCAAGGGAGCGCTGCCCTGGCGGCTCTCCTCGGACCTGAAGCGCTTTCGCGCGCTCACCATGGGCAAGCCGGTCATCATGGGCCGGCACACCTTCGACTCCATCGGCAAGGCGCTCGATGGGCGCGAGAACATCGTGCTGACCCGCTTTTCCAAATATGCCTACAAGGGGGTATGGGTGGTCGAGGATATCGAGGAGGCGCTGGATTTCGGTCGCCGCCTCGCCGAGGAGCTGGGGGCGGACGAGATCATGATCATCGGCGGCGAGCAGGTCTACCGGGCCTCGCTCCCCTTCACCGACCGCGTCTACATGACCGAGGTCGCGGCCCGGCCCGATGGCGATGCCTTCTTCCCCGAGCTCGATCCGGGCGAATGGCAGGAGATCTCCCGCGAGCCCTGCCCCGCAGGCGAGCGCGACGACCACCCGCACAGCTACATCCTGCTCGAGCGCCGCTGACGGGGGCGGGACGCACCGCGCCCATGGCCGGGCGCGGGCCGGCTCGTCGCCTCCTGGCGCAGGCGGGCGCGTCGCCTCAGCCGATCAGCTCCAGATCGTCATTCTTGTAGGGGCAGCCATGCAGGAAGCCCCAGGGGTCCGGCTCGGCCTCGATATCGCCATCGTCGTCCGACGGATCGCGCGCCTCGGCCGTGGGCGCGGCTTCGCCGCTGCCCGCACCGGCGCCATCCGAGCGCGCTGCCGCTGGCGGCGCGCCGGCCGAGTCGGGCGGGCTTTCCGCCGCCATGACGGAACGGGCGGCCAGCAGTGCCATGGCAAGTGCCAGCGCGCAGACCAGAACGGCCCTGGTCGGACCCGGGCGAACTGCGGTCAATCTCCAGTGGACCATGTCCACCTCCCTCGCACGTCTTCCAACGTGCTGCATTGTGACGCATCGGGCCCGCCGAGCCAAGGCCTGTCGCCGCCCACCTGTCCGTGACACACGGTGAGGCCGCGGAAAGGGCCTCCCGTTCGCCGCCATTGCGGCCTGCCGGAGTGCGCACCTGCCCGCTCCCGCCACACCCCGCGGCGATGTGCGCAACGGCGCGGCGAGGCGAGTTGGCGCCTTCCTTGCTTCTCATGGGACGAAACGGACAACAGGGCGAGCAACATGTCTTCAGATTGGCACGGCGAGGACACCGAACGGATCACCTCGGAGGATTTCGATGTGATGGCCATCGTCCTCGAAGGGCGCCACGGCACCTGGGCCGCGCAAATCGCGGACTTCTTTGCCCAGGCCCATGCCAGGATCGGCGACACCGACCGCAGCCAGGCTTGGCGCGGGGTCGCGGAGACCGTGCGCCAGCGCGAGATCGCCCGCACATTGGAGCCATGACGGGCACCCGCCCGCCAATGGTCCACGCGTCATGAAACCGACCAGGGGTGAGCCCATGAGCGCAGCCACCACAGGCTACGCCGCCACGGAGCAAAGGCTGGATTCGCAAGAGCACGACACCCCGGCCAGCCCCCGGCCGGGCCCCCTGTCCGGCCTGGCGCAGATCGTTGCCCGACTTCAGGCGAGCGCGCGGGCGCTCCTCAACGGGCACGGCGCGCAGGCCGAGGCGGGCCGGCAGGCCATCACCGCCTTCACCATCCGCATTGCCAGCGCGGCCATCGCCTATCTGGCCCAGGTTCTGCTCGCGCGCTGGATGGGCAGCTTCGAATATGGCGTCTTCGTTTTCGTCTGGGTGTGGGTGCTCATCCTCGGCGGCCTCTCGCCGCTCGGCCTCAACGTGGCGATGATCCGCTTCGGCCCCGAATATGCCGAGAAGGGCGCCCTCTCGCTCCTGCGCGGCATCCTGCTCGCCAGCCGGCTGATGACCGTGGCGGCGGCAACGCTCGTGGCGCTCGCCGGTGGCCTTGCCTTGTGGCTTTTCCCCGATCTGCTCGAGCGCCACTATCTCCTGCCCGCCTTCCTTGCGCTCACCTGCCTGCCCATCTTCGCGCTCACCGACGTGCAGGACTGCATCGCGCGCGGCTATGGCTGGATTCGCCTGGCGCTCCTGCCGCCCTTCATCCTGCGCCCGCTGCTGATCCTGCTCGCCATGGTTGCGGCTCATGCGCTGGGGCTGGAGATGCGCGCCACCACGGCCGCGGGGGCTGCCATCTTCGCCACCTGGGCGACGGGCCTTCTGCAGACCGTCCTCCTGGAGCGCCGTCTGGCCCGCGAGGTGCCGCGAGGCCCGCGCCGCTATCGCACCGGCTTCTGGCTCAAGGTCTCCCTGCCGATCCTGCTGATCGAGGGCTTCGATCTCCTGCTGCAGAACACCGACGTTCTCGTCATCTCGCTCTATCGCAGCGCCAGCGATGTGGGCATCTATTTTGCCGCCCTCAAGACCATGAGCCTCATCATGTTCGTGCGCTTCGCGGTCGGCACGGCGCTTGCCGGGCGCTTCTCGAGCCTGAATGCGCGGGGCGACCGGGCGGCGCTCGAGCAGGCCGTGCGCGACAGCGTCGCCTGGACCTTCTGGCCGTCGCTGGCGGGGGCGCTTGTCATTCTCGCCCTCGGCAAGCCCTTGCTGGCCCTCTTCGGCGAGGCTTTCACGGCGGGTTACAGCGCCATGGTCATCCTCGCCCTGGGCTTCGTGGCGCGGGCGGCCATGGGCCCGGTGGACTTCCTGCTCAACATGCTCGGCGAGGAGCGGCGCTCGGCCATGGTGCTCTTCCTTGCGGCGGCGCTCAATCTCGCCCTCAACTTCGCCCTCATCCCCGCCTTCGGCCTCAACGGCGCCGCCATGGCCACGGCCCTCTCGCTCACCTCGGCGGGCGCCCTCTTCGCCCTGATCGCGCGCCGCCGGCTGGGACTGCATGTCTTCGTCCTGCCCGCCCGCCGGCGCTGACGGGTCCTCCCGCTTCGCCATCGCCATGCCCGCCTGCGCGCCCGCCAGTCATATTCACGACATAAAGACCGTCTAGCCGGAAGAAGGATCACACCGGGGGCTGAAGACGAACATGTGAGGCGAGACGTCGACGAGGGGTAGCGGGGCGACGGTTCCGGCGCAGCATATCGAGCAAGCGCCCATGGCCACATCGCCCGCCGGCCGCCTCTCCGGTCAGGTCAGAGCACCCGGTAAGGCCCATG
>JALUTE010000129.1 GCA_027058255.1 Methyloligella sp.
ACCACATAGATCACAGGCTTCAATGAGGCCGGGGCTTTCGCCCCGGATCGGCCTCCCTCAGAGGAAGCACCGCCGCCGGTCCTTGACTCGCTTCAATGAGGCCGGGGCTTTCGCCCCGGATCGGCCACCCGTCACCGCCGACAGGTCCGCAAAGATCTGCGGGCTTCAATGAGGCCGGGGCTTTCGCCCCGGATCGGCCCGACGCACGGGCCTGCGACGACGCACGAGCGATGGCAGCTTCAATGAGGCCGGGGCTTTCGCCCCGGATCGGCCCATCGAGGGCTACGGGCTGCGCGGCTCGAGTCACCTGGCGCTTCAATGAGGCCGGGGCTTTCGCCCCGGATCGGCCTCCCTGCGCCTGCGGACCCTGCAGGCGATACATTGCCCGGCTTCAATGAGGCCGGGGCTTTCGCCCCGGATCGGCCATGCACCTGCCTCCGGCATCTCACGGATCTGGCTGCGCTTCAATGAGGCCGGGGCTTTCGCCCCGGATCGGCCTTTGATCTCACGCATGATGCGGTCATATTTACGGGTAGCTTCAATGAGGCCGGGGCTTTCGCCCCGGATCGGCCCACCCCCTCTTTAACACGCTGGCCGGCAAACGCCAATGCACGCGATTGCGAGAGGTCGCGTCGCGTTGACGTGGGAACGCCGTCACGCGCCTGTCTCGGTCAAACAACGATGTCAAAAGAGCCATCGGTTCAACACCTTGCCCGATTCGAGCGCTCCCGGCACTTTTCGTACCGTCGAACCCCTCGAACCGCACCCGGCAATTCTCTCCCCTTTCCCCATCCTAAATGATAATCGCCCGTCTTTGAAGTTTTTCCCACGCCTTTCCAAGGCTTTCGATCCGCATGTCGACCTTGTCGGCCAAACCCACATCCAGAATCAAAACATGATCGTCGCGATGGTGGATGACCTCCTCGAGCCGCATGGCCATCTCGATGCGCCGGCGCGCCGTCAGGCGGCACTGGAAGACCGAGAGCTGAACCCAGCGGCCATAGCCCTTCATGATGCGGAACACCTGGCGCCACCGTTTGGGATCGGAAATATCATAGGTGACGATGTAGAGGCGCTCATTGCTCATCACAGTCCTCATCGCGGAAGGTAATGAGGGTAATCCGCGATCTCGCCCTGGAGATGGCGGGCAAACAGGCGCATCTGAACCTCGAGCAGGCGGCGCATGGAGACGCGATAGCCGAAGAGGGGGTGGGTCGCCTCCTGCTCCAGGCGGCGGTCCAGAACCGCGATGAAGCGCTTGCGCGCACGGGTGCGCAAGGCACAGGCGCGCCCGTTCTGCGCGAAGTCGCCCCGGCTCACCTCGCCATTGTTGACGGCCGTGATGACTGCGGAGTCGGCGATGATCGGGCGGTACGGCTCCATCATGTCGAGGGCAAGCGCCGGCCGGCCCGGACGCACCACATGGTAGAAGCCGCGCCAGGGATCGAAGCCGACGGTCTGCAGGACGGAGACGAAAATGCGCACCAGAATGGCATAGGCGAGCGAGAGCATGGCGTTCACCGGGTCCTCGGGCGGGCGGCGATTGCGCCCGGAGAAGGAGAAGGAGAGCGCATCATTGCCGGCATCCGCCAGCATGCGGTCGAAGAGGCGGAAATAAATGGCGGCGGCCTCGCCCTCCATGCCGAGAAGCTCGCCCATGGAGCCGGCATGGGGCGTGCGCTCGTAAAGGCGCTTGAGGCGGGCGAGAGCGGCGTCTTTCTCCTCCACGCCCTTCTCCGGGCGCCAGTTGCGACGCAGCAGCGTGCGCTGGTTCCTGATCTTGGCATCGACGATCCCGCGCGCGATGGCGAGGCAGCGCGCATCGTCGAAGGCGGCCCGGTACTGCGCCTCGCGCACATGGGCGCTCCGCCCGCCCTCGCCGCTTGCGAGCCCCACGAACCAGCCGCCGGTCGAGTACCACGCCACGGTGATGCCATTGCGCAGAAGGCTGTGCAGGGCGGGCGTGGTGATGGAGACGGGGCCGAAGAGCGAGACATCGGAGACGGTTGCGATCGGAACCTCGGTCTTCGCCTCCTCGGGCGTGGTGATCGTCAGGGTCTCGCCGGTCTTGCCCACGCGCGCGCCGGGGGTGGCGACATAGAGCGGCATGGCCGGGTCGGCGGCCGGGTTGAGGGGGCGGGGCGGAGACCTGGTGGCGAACCAGAGAGTCTCGTCGGGCAGGCAGATGCCGGCAAGCGCACAGCGCACGCATTTGGGCGAGTTCTCGAGCGGTGGCGGACGGCGCCGGGCGGCGGCCGCGAGGCGCAGGTCCGATGCCGCCTGGAGCGCCCGGGCCCGCAGCTCCTCGTCCAGCGCCACCGGCACCCGCTCGCGCGATCCCGCATACCAGAGCGCCGCCTCGGGCACCTCATAGCCGTTCTCCTCGAGAAGGAGGGCCTGCAGGCAGACCTGCACGCGCTCGGGCTCATAGGCGCCTTTCCGGACGTGCGGGCGCTTGCCCTTCTTGATGTCCACGGGGATCACCCGACCCTCGTCGCTCTCGACAATGTCGATCTTGGCAATGAGGCCGAGGCGGTCCGAGGAGAGGGTGACGGAGCGGGCACGGGCGGCGAGGTCGCCGGCCGTCTCTTCGAGGGCGTCGGGGGCGGGGAGCTTGCCGCTCTCGCGGTCGGTGCGGGCATGGGCGCGCCGGCCCTCGGCCGTGTCGTCGGTATCGGCCCACTCGCCCTCGACCCACATGAGATAGGCAAGGCGCGGGCAGTAGACCCATTCGTTCACCATGCGCACGGGCACGAGGGGCTGGTCGCCCTCGCGGGGCGGGGCAGGCAATGGCAGATCGAGCTGGCGCTTGGGGCGGGGCATGGCGAACGCGGGACGGGTTCTGCGGGGCACAAATGGGCTGTCTCGTTGCTTCTTACGTCGACGTGATCACTTCTGAGCCAGTTCGGCGCATCACTCCAGCGTGTGCGCATGGTTGCGGAGGGCGTGGCAATGCGATACTCCATTACAGTTGCCCCCTACGAAATCGGGTGGGCGCTCCAAGGAGAACACTGCGGGGGGCGATGTCGTCCTTATCGCTTGATCATAGCACATTTTCCGCCTTGACCGGGCATGACCGGCCGTTTGCCTGGCAGGAGCGGCTCTATTCTCGCTTTATCGAGGGCACAGTACCGGCGGCGCTCGATCTCCCGACAGGGCTGGGCAAGACATCGGTGATAGCGCTCTGGCTGACCGCGCTCGCCCGGCAGATGGCCGAAGGCGCGCCGCGCCTGCCGCGCCGGCTCGTCTATGTGGTGGACCGGCGCGCGGTGGTGGATCAGGCGACGCGCGAGGCGGAGAAATTATGCGCGGCCCTTGCGCACAAGGCAGAGCTTGGCGCGATGCGTCGGGCGCTCGGCCTCGGGGATGGCGAGGCGCTCGCCATCTCCACCCTGCGCGGCCAGCATGCCGACAACCGCCAATGGCTTGCCGACCCTTCCCGCCCCGCCATCATCGTCGGCACGGTGGACATGATCGGCTCGCGGCTCCTGTTCTCGGGCTACGGGGTCTCGCCCAACATGCGGCCCATGCACGCCGGGCTTCTGGCGGTGGACACGCTGGTGCTCCTCGATGAGGCGCATCTGGTGCCCGCCTTCCAGCGGCTGCTCGAGGCGGTGGCCGGCTTGCGCGATGCCAGCCCCTGGCACACCGGCACGCTGTGGCCGGAGCGCAATCTGATCCGCCCGCTCCAGGTTCTGCCGCTGTCCGCCACGCAGATCGACGGCGCGGCGCAGGGGCCACAGGAGACGGGCGACAGGGCTCAGGTCTTCACCCTGTCGGACGATGACGTCACCCGGGACGCGCCGGTGCAAGAGCGCCTCAACGCGCCCAAGGCGCTCACGCTCCGCGCCATCGCCAGCGGCGGCAAAGAGGACGATAGGCTGGCCGAGGCCATGGCTGCGGCCGCGCGCGAGCTTGTGGCGGGCGACAACGGCATGCCAAACCGGCGCCGCCTCATCGTCTATTGCGACAAGCGGACGGTGGCGCAGAACGTTCTGGGGAGGCTGGACAAGAAAGATGCGTTGAAGGGGGTGGCGGATCTCGAGCTGTTCGTCGGCGCGCGGCGGGTCCATGAGCGCGAGCGGGCGGCCCGGCGCCTGGAAGAGCTCGGTTTCCTGGCCGGCGGCGGTGACGGCGGCGGTGAGGCGCGGGACAGGCCCGCCATTCTCATCGCGACCTCGGCCGCCGAAGTGGGCGTCGATCTCGATGCCGACGATCTCATATGCGATCTCGTCCCGCTCGAGCGCATGATCCAGCGCTTCGGCCGCGTGAACAGGCGCGGGAGGAGGAGCGATACGCGCGTTCTCGTCTTCCATCCCGAGCCCTTGCCGGAGAAGGCCGCCCATGCGGCGCAGCTTCCCCATGTGCTCGCGGCCCTCGGCAAGCTCGACGGCGATGCCTCCCCGCTGGCGCTGCGCCGGCTTGCGGGCCAGCATGGCGCCCTCGTGCGCAAGGCCAGCACGCCGCCGCCGCTTTATCCTCCCCTCACGCGCGCCACGGTGGAGGCCTGGGCGCTCACCAATTTGCCGCGTCACACGGGGCGGCCCAGGATCGACCCGTGGCTGCGCGGCTGGATCGAGGACGCGGAGCCGCAAGCCGAAATCCTCTGGCGCACGCACCTGCCCTGGCCGGAGAACGGCACGCCGCAGGAGCGGGCCGTGAACGCGTTCTTTGCAAGCGCGCGCCCCCATCTTCTCGAGGTGCTGGAGACGTCCGCCAATGCGATTGCCGAGCTGCTCCTTGCGCGCGCAGAGGCGCTCGGCAAGACCATGGGCGGTGACGCGAGCGCGAGCGAGGATGGGGAAGAGGGCCGGCTTTGCGAGGCCTGGCGGCAGGGCGTCATTCTGCTCGACCGCGGCAACGAATATGCCGGCCACATCCCAATGGAAGAGCTCCTCGGGATGAAAAAGCGCGATCTCGCGGAGCGCATCGCGTATCATCGCATCGTCGCTCCGGCCGCCCTGGGCGGCCTGGCGGAGAGCGGGCTCCTGGACAGGAAGTCGGGCGCCCCCGCACTCGCCCTCGATACCATCGCGGACAGGGACGTTCAGACTTGGCTCGGCTTTCGTGTCCGCGAGGAGGAGAGCGGGGATGGCGCATGGCGCAC
Source organism: Methyloligella sp. (assembly GCA_027058255.1). Classification (GTDB taxonomy): domain Bacteria; phylum Pseudomonadota; class Alphaproteobacteria; order Rhizobiales; family JALUTE01; genus JALUTE01. The sequence goes on from JALUTE010000129.1 coordinate 5,108, forward strand.
GGATGCGCGGTTCCTGCGAAATCCGGAGGCAGAAAGCGACGACAGTCCGCACGAGCTGGTGGTGGAGGTCTTCCGGGGCGAGCGTGAGGCGCCGCTCCTTGGCGAGCCGGCCATCACCCGGCGCACGCAAAGGCTGCTGGAGCATATCGACTGGGTGCGGGACGAGGTCGAACGCCTGGCGGATCGCCTCGCCCTGCCGGGCGATCTGCGGGAGGTGCTGCGCCTCGCGGCGCTCGCCCACGATGTCGGCAAGGCCCGCCAGACCTGGCAGCGGGCCATGCGCGGCGATGTGCGCGATCCCTGGGCCAAGACCACCTCTTGCAATGCCCACATGCTCGCGGGCTTTCGCCATGAGTTCGCCTCGGTTCTGGACATGGCGGCAGGCTCGATGCTCTCGCAGATCGCCTATCCGGAGGCCCTTCGCGCGCATGTCGCGGAGGTGCGAAAGGCCCTTGCAGAACTGCCACAGGAGCATCAGGACCTTGCCCTTCATCTGATTGCCGCACATCACGGGCGCGCGCGCCCGTGATGTGCGGCAATCAGATGAAGGGCAAGGTCCTGATGCTCCTGTGGCAGTTCTG
>JALUTE010000130.1:0-2050 GCA_027058255.1 Methyloligella sp.
CCCGTCGAAGCTCTGCCTTACCGGGGGAAGGCCGGGTGGAGGAGTGTGCCGTTGATGCGCCGCAGCTTTCGATCCGTACCTGCTGACGCTGTGATCATGACGGGACACAACCTGGCGGCAATGATGGCCATGGGAGATCTCGGGAAGGGTCGGCGCTTGCTTTGCCAGCACTACTACCACACCGGGGTGAAGCCGGTTTGGCAGTGGCGGTTGATCTACCGGGTGGCAGTGCGCCGGTTCAACGCGATCACTTTCGCATCGGACTTTATCCGCCGGGAGGCGGAAGAGATATATCCGCCTCTTCGCCGGATCAGCCACACCGTTCGCAACCCGTTTCAGCTTCCGGGTGTTCCGGCCCAGGAGGACCGCGTGGCTGCGCGGTCCGCGCTCGGGATTCCGGCCGATGCCAAGGTTGTCGGGAACGCGGGCTGGTTGATCGGGGGTAAGCGATTCGATGTGTTTCTTCGGGTAGCCGCGAAAGTCCTCGCGGCACTGCCGGACGCTTTCTTTGTCGTGGCGGGAGACGGGCCGTTGCGATCCGAGCTGGCCGCGCTTGCCGAATCGCTGGGCGTCGCCCCGCGCGTCCGGTGGCTTGGCTGGCAGAAGGATTTGGGGTGGTTTTATCAGTCCCTGGACGTGCTTCTTTTCAATTCAGATTGGGATGCCATGGGTCGGACGCCACTCGAAGCGCTTGCTTTCGGCGTTCCCGTGGTTGCTTCTGTTTTGCACGGGGGGCTGAGAGAAGTCTTTGACAGCGAGCGGTACGGTTACCTACTCGGGCGGCATGACGTCGACTGGCTGGCCGATCGGACCATCCGGCTTCTGGAGGACCCCGAGCGAGCCCGAGAGCTCGGCCTCGCCGGCCGAGCGCGGCTTGCCGCCGTCGGCTCGGTGGAGCGCCACGCCGATAAGATTTGCGAATTGCTTCGATTGGAGTAGATGTAGATAAGGAGCAGGGAGGCGTAAGAGCCGCGGTGGAAAGAGCCCCAATATTTCAGGCGGCAACGAAGGCGGCGCCTGCGGGCGAGGCTCGTTCTGGTACGGGGAGAACTCGCCGGCTGGTCTGCTGGGTGCTCATTAATACGAGCTATTATCACGACGCACGAATGACAGCCCTCGCGAGGCGGATCTCCGGTGGCGCCTGCACGGTCGAACTGCGCGACACGGATAGCTTTCGCGGTTTGGAATTCGAGCGGGGGGCTGAGGCGGGTTACCAGAGGTACACGCTCTATCCGGGCGTCCCCGCCGACGAGGTGTTTGACCGGCCGATTCGGCGCAAGCTCAGGGAGAAACTCGACGAGCTGCGGCCGGACGTAGTTTGCGTGAATGGCTGGTCCCTGCCGGGATCGTTGGAGACACTGGAGTGGTGCACGGACAGGAAGGTGCCGGCAGTCTTGATGTCGGAGAGCCAGGCTGACGATTACGCGCGAAACCCGCTCGCGGAAAGCGTGAAGCGGCGGATCGTCGGGTTGTGCTCCGCAGCACTCGTCGGTGGCTCCCGCCATCGGGAGTACCTAACCTCCTTAGGTATGCCAGAAGGGCGTGTTTTCGCGGGCTACGACGTGGTGGATAACAGCCACTTCGCCCGGAGCGCTCAAGCAGCGCGGCGGGAGCCGGACATGCGGAACAAGCTGGGCTTCGCAAGTCATTATTTCCTTGCGTCCGCCCGGTTCGTGCCTAAAAAGAATATACCGAGGGTGCTGGAAGCGTATGCACTTTACCGGAAGAAGGCGCAGAAGCCTTGGAGCTTAGTGCTGCTTGGCGATGGGCCTCTGGCGGGAGAGGTACGCGCTACGATTCAGCGGCTTGGTCTCGAAGGCAGCGTTGTATTGCCGGGGTTCAGGCAGTATGACGAACTACCCGCCTATTACGGGCTCGCGGAGGTTTTCGTACATGCGAGCACTACGGAACAGTGGGGCCTTGTCGTCAACGAGGCGATGGCCGCCGGCCTCCCGGTGCTGGTGTCGTACCGCTGCGGGTGCGCGCCGGATCTAGTGGAGGAAGGCCGGAACGGGTTCACGTTCGATCCGTGGGACACGGAGGCGTTGGC
>JALUTE010000130.1:2060-5684 GCA_027058255.1 Methyloligella sp.
GAGCTGATGGTTCGCATCTCGGCGATGCCCGAGGAGCGCCGGCGGGAGATGGGGGAGCGGTCGCGACGGATCATCAGCCGGTGGACGCCGGAGACGTTCGCGACGAACTTGATGAAGGCCGTCGAGGCGGCGCTGGCGGCGCCGCGGCCGAGGGTTACTCTGTTGGATCGGGCGCTGCTGTGGGCGCTGATTCACCGTCCGCGGCGGCTGGTCTGAGAACCACCAAGGACACAAAGATCACAAAGGGTTTAGATAGAAGGGGTTCCGGCGTTGGTGGAGCGGTCAGGTGTTCTGCTTGTGGCGTGGTCACGAAGGTTCCGAACCACAGAGACACAGAGCTCACGGAGGGGATCCCGCGAGAATTCTTGAGTCTGTGATGTTGCCTTGTCCCGCTGACAGGGCTGGGTATGAGGATCGCTTATTTGACAAGTTCGGTTTCCCGGCAGGCGGGCGGGCTGCTCCCGGTGCTCCGCAGGTTGGCTGCGGAGCAGGCTGCGGTGAATGGCGGCTCGATCAGGGTCTTTGCGCTGGAGGATCGGTTCACGGCGGCGGACCGGCCGGAATGGAACGGGGTGGTCGTACGGACAGTCATCGGGCGGGGTCCGGCGGCTTTCGGCTATGCGCCGGGGCTGGTGGACTCGATCGAAGACGCCGGTCCTGACCTTGTTCACTGCCATGGGATCTGGATGTATCCGTCCGTGGCCTGTTTGCGGTGGGCGAAGCGGACGGGACGGCCGTACGTGGTGAGTCCGCACGGGATGCTCGATGCGTGGGCGCTGAGGAACTCCGCGTGGAAGAAGCGGCTGGCGGGGTGGCTCTACGAGAACGCGCACCTGCGGCGGGCGGCTTGTCTGCACGCGCTGTGCGAGGCGGAGGCGCGGGCGTTCCGGGCGTACGGGCTCAAGAATCCGATCTGCGTGATTCCGAACGGGGTCGATCCGCCGGAGACGTTGGAAGCTTCGGCGCCGGATTGGGAAGACGAGGACCTCCAGGGAGCGCGAGTGCTCCTCTATTTGGGCCGGCTGCACCCGAAAAAGAATTTGTTGAATCTGCTCCGGGCTTGGGCCGCGATCCAGAGGGAGGCGGCGTTCGCCAAGCGGTGGCGGCTCATCATTTGCGGCTGGGATCAGGGCGGCTACGAGGGGCGGTTGAAAGAGGCTGCCCGGGAGTTTGGAGTAGAGGCGACGGTCCGATTTCCGGGACCGCAGTTCGGCGAGGCGAAGCACGCGGCGTTCTGCCGGGCGGACGCATTCGTGTTGCCTTCGCTGAGCGAGGGGCTGCCGGTGGCGGTCCTCGAAGCGTTTGCGTACGGGTTGCCAGTGCTGATGACCGAGGAGTGCAATGTCCCGGAAGGGTTCGTGGCGCGGGCGGCGATCCGCATCGGGACGGAGCCGGAGGCAATCGCGGCAGGTCTGGTGGAGCTGTTCGAAATGAACGACGGGGCGCGGGCGGCGATGGGCGAGCGGGGGCGCGAACTGACGCAGGAAAAGTTCTCTTGGCCGAAGATTGCCCGGCAGATGCACGAGGTCTACGAGTGGGTGCTACGCGGCGGCCCGAGGGCGGAGACAGTGGTCGAAAAGTGAGCTGGACGGCTAAGAAACGTGCGCAGGGAACGTAACCCTTTCCCGTCACCCCACAGTGCTTCGAACAAGCTCGCGCGGACATTGTGGGGGTTTGTTTATCTGGCGCTCTTCCGGCCGTCACCCAAACCACTTTATGCATGGCGCCGGTTGTTGCTGCGGGCGTTTGGGGCGCAACTAGGCCGGGGTTCCGTGATCCACCCGTCGGTGAAGATCTGGGCGCCGTGGAACCTAATGATGGGGGATCATGCCTGTCTGGCGCCTCATGTGGACTGCTACAACGTCGCAAAGGTGCAGCTCGGCGATTACTGCACAGTCTCGCAGTATAGCTATCTCTGTGGCGCGACTCATGATTATACAGACCCACGTATGCCGTTGATTCCGAAGCCGATCCGTATCGGTTCACGAGCTTGGGTGGCCGCCGGGGCGTTCGTCGGACCGGGCGTGATGGTGGCCGAGGGCGCGGTGGTCGGGGCGCGGGCGGTCGTAGTGAAAGACGTGGCCGCCTGGACCGTGGTGGCGGGTAACCCGGCGCGGGTGGTGAAGCGCCGGGTGGTCGGCAGAGAGCGGGCCGCACACCAAACAGTCTCAGAGTCGAGCTAAGCCGAGATGTGCCCCTCAATAGCGGCGATCGTCTTGACGAAGAACGAAGAGCGGGACCTGCCGGCCTGCCTGGAGAGTTTGCAGGGTCTCGTCATCAACGTTTTCGTGATCGATTCAGGGAGTACAGATCGGACGATCGAGATCGGTCGGCGCTTCGGTGCAGAGATCCTGCGGCACGAGTTTTTCAATTATGCCACTCAGTTCAACTGGGCGCTGGCGAACGCTCAAACGCAAGCAGAGTGGATCCTTCGCATCGACGCAGATGAACGCCTGAGTGCCGGGTTACAGAAGTGGTTAGCTGACCGGTTGCCGAGGCTGCCAGAAGAGGTGACAGGCGTTTCCGTACCACTTCGGATCCGGTTCTTGGGACGGGACATCCGCTGGGGGGATACGTATCCGGTCTGGCTGCTGCGGGTTTTCCGGCGCGGGTGCGGGCGGTGCGAAGACACGTGGATGGACGAGCACATCGTCTTGAGCCACGGAAAGATAGTGAAGGCCGAGGGGGATCTGATCCACGAGATTCCGAAGAGCCTGGCGGAGTGGAGCCGGAAGCACGTCTGGTACGCCGAGCGGGAGTGCAAGGAGATTCTCGAGGCGGCTTCGCAGAACGGAAAGCTACACGGGCAGGCGGCGGCCAAGAGGTGGTTGAAGCAGAACGTCTACTACCGGTCGCCCTTGTTTCTCAGGGCCTTCGCCTACTGGTTCTACCGGTACTTCCTGCGGCTCGGTTTCCTGGATGGGAGACCGGGGCTGATCTATCACTTCCTGCAGGCGTTCTGGTACCGCTTCTTGGTGGATGCGACGCTGCACGAGCTGTCGCAGAGGACAGGCAGCGACGCTCAGGGCAGGACGGATAGTGAGAACGAAGCAGTAACTGTTGAGACTCGATAGGGTCTTCACTTCTTCTAAACGTGCCAAAGTTTAGTAGTACTATTGAATACGCTGATTACGGCTATGAGTCTCCGAGCGGCACATCTGCTCATGAGTACCTAATTCCAGTAATTCGCGGAATGCTCGCTGGATACTCGGCGCGCTCTGCGACGGCTGTCGACTTAGGGTGTGGAAACGGAGCTCTGACGGTGAAGTGGGTGTGGCCAGGGTGGAAAGTCTACGGTGTGGACCTTGCCGAATCCGGCATCACCATTGCCAAACGAGCGTACCCTAACGTTCGCTTTTGTCAAGCAGACGTAACCGGTGATCTCACGGATATTCTCGGTTGCGAGCGTTTTGATGTAGTTGTGAGCGCGGAGGTGATTGAACACCTATACGTTCCACGAGCGCTCGTGCGGAATGCATACAACCTTCTCAAGCCAAACGGCATTTTTGTCATCACGACTCCATATCACGGTTACCTGAAGAACCTGGCTTTAGCCGTCACCGGAAAACTGGACGGGCACTTTACTGCGTTATGGGACGGGGGGCACATCAAGGAGGGTGTCCC
>JALUTE010000131.1 GCA_027058255.1 Methyloligella sp.
ATTATGACAAGGCCGGGGCGCGCCCCGGCCTTGTCATAATAGCCCCGCTTGCGCAGGACGCGCGCCGTCGCCACCACCAGCAGGAAGGTCACGCCCGCAGCGGCGAGGTGGCCGAGCCCCGAGAGGTCGTCCTGGCGGTTCGGGTTGACGAGGGCATGAACGTCGGGCAGGTCCACATCGGCCTGATGGTGATCCACCACCAGCACCTCGGCCCCCAGAGGAGCCGCCGCAGCGAGAGCCTCGTGGCTGCTCGTCCCGCAATCCACCGTGACGATGAGGCGCGCACCCTCGCCTGCCAGCATCGAGATGGCGGCGGGGTTGGGACCGTATCCCTCGCCGATCCGATCGGGAATATAGATGCGGGCCGGGCGACCGTGCGCTGCGAGAAAGCGCGCGAGAAGCGCCGAGGAGGCCGCGCCGTCCACATCGTAGTCGCCGAATATGGCGATGGGCTCGCCCGCCTCGATGGCATCGGCCAGCCGGGCGGCGGCCCGGTCCATGTCGCGCAGCGCGCTCGGATCGGGCATCAGGGCCTTCAGCGTCGGATTGAGCCGCACCGGCACGTCGTCGAGGCCGGCGCCGCGGGCGGCCAGGACGCGGGCCAGGATATCGGGCAGGTCGTAGCGCTGGCTGATGGCGGTGGCGAGATTGATGCCCGCAGGGCCGAGACGCGCCACCCAGGCGCGGCCGCGCGCCGAGCGCTGCACGCCGAGAAAGATGTCCTGACGTTCCGGATGGTCGGACGTGTCGAGCGCCGTCATGTGCCCCTCCTCTCGCGGCCCTTTTAGGCCGATTCGGGGGCGAGAGGGAGGCGCGACGGGGCGATGCGGCGGGTCTCGCCCAGGGCACGTCCCGTTCCTGGCGGGACGTCCCCGCGGGAAGTCTGGGCGGGAAGGCTGTGCCCTTCGGCATTGCCTGCCCCGCGCTGCGGAGAATTCGGGCCGCTTCAAGCGCTCTTCGGCGCGCGTGCGTTGGGGTGGCGGGTGCGGATGAAACGGACCGTTCGGGTGCTCGCGCGCATGACCACGGTCTCGGTCTCCACGCGCTCGGGGCGAAAACGCACGCCCGCCAATATGGAGCCGTCGGTGACCCCGGTCGCGGCGAAGACCACGTCGCCCCGCACCATCTCCTCCTTGGTGTATTTGCGCTCGATGTCCTCGATGCCGGCGGCCGTGGCGCGCAGCCGGTCATCCTGGCTCTTGAGGTGCAGGCGGCCCTGCATCTGCCCGCCGATGCAGCGCATGGCGGCGGCGGCGAGCACACCCTCCGGCGCGCCGCCAATGCCCATATAGAGGTCGATGCCCGTCTCCTCCGGCTCGGTGGTGTTGATGATGCCGGCGATGTCGCCGTCCCCGATGAGTCGCACGGCGGCCCCGGCCTCTCGCACGCCTTCGATGAGCCCCGCATGGCGCGGACGGTCGAGAATGCACACGGTGAGCTCGGCCACGGGAACGCCCTTGGCCTCGGCGACGGCGCCAAGATTGTCCGCCGGGGGCGCATCGAGGTCGATGATGCCGGCCGGATAGCCGGGCCCGACGGCAATCTTGTTCATGTAGATGCCCGGCGCATGCAGCAGCGTCCCCGCCTCGGCCACCGCAAGCACGCTGAGGGCGCCCGGCATGGCCTTGGCGCAGACGGTGGTCCCCTCGAGCGGA
>JALUTE010000132.1 GCA_027058255.1 Methyloligella sp.
GCCGCCTTGGCACGGGCGAGAGGGATGCGATCCTGCGGGCGCTTGGGCCCGGCGATCGACGGCTCGACGGTGGCAAGATCGAGGGTGAGGGTGTCGGTGAACGCCGGGTCCGGTGTCTCGGGGCCGCGGAACAGCCCCTGGGCCTTGGTATAGGCCTCGACGAGGGCCACACGCGCCGCGTCGCGGCCAGTGGCGGTGAGATAGGCGAGCGTGTCGGCGTCGGTCGGGAAGAAGCCGCAGGTCGCGCCATATTCGGGCGCCATGTTGGCGATGGTCGCCTGGTCCTCGAGCGAGAGATTGTCGAGTCCGGGGCCGAAGAACTCCACGAACTTGCCGACCACGCCGCGCTTGCGCAGCATCTCGACGACCGTGAGCACCAGGTCGGTGGCGGTGACGCCCGGCGCGAGGGCGCCCTCGAGGCGGAACCCGATCACCTCGGGAATGAGCATGGAGATGGGCTGGCCGAGCATGGCCGCCTCCGCCTCGATGCCGCCGACGCCCCAGCCGAGCACCGAGAGGGCGTTGATCATGGTGGTGTGGCTGTCGGTGCCGACGCAGGTGTCGGGAAAGGCTTGCATGATGGTCTTGCCAGCGCGCTCGATGGGGCGGCTCCAGACCGTCTGGCCGATATATTCCAGATTCACCTGGTGGCAGATGCCGGTGCCGGGGGGAACGACCCGGAAGTTCTCGAAGGCCTGCGCGCCCCATTTGAGAAAGGCATAGCGCTCGCCATTGCGCTCATATTCGCGCTCCACATTGCGGGCAAAGGCATCGTGCGTGCCGAAGAAATCCACCATCACCGAATGGTCGATGACGAGATCCACGGGCACTTGCGGGTTGATGCGTGCCGGATCGCCGCCGAGGCGGGCCAGCGCGTCACGCATGGCCGCGAGATCGACCACCGCCGGAACGCCGGTGAAGTCCTGCATCAGGACGCGAGCCGGGCGATAGGCGATCTCATGGGTGGAGCTGCGTGTCTCGGCCCAGGCGGCGAGGGCGCGAATGTCGTCCGCGGTCACCGTCCGCCCGTCCTCGAAGCGCAGCAGGTTCTCCATCAGAACCTTGAGCGAGAAAGGCAGTCTCGAGAGGCCGGCAAGGCCGTTTGCCTCCGCCTTCTCCAGGCTGAAATACTCGTAAGCAGCGTCGCCGACGGTGAGGGTGCTCAGGCAGGAAAAGCTGTCCAGCGGGCCGTTGCCGGGCGCGGAAAGGGTCTCTGTGGGCATGGGTGCGCCTCCTGATCCTCTGCACGGCCGGCCGCAGGGGCCGGCTCGGTTGCGGGAATGGGATGCCGCGCCGCCGGAGTGCCGACGGAGGACCATGCCGCATGCGGTCTGCGAAGCCGATAGGCCGGGGCCGAGATCGGATGCGGCAGGCGTGTCCCGTTTTTGCGCTGGCGCCAAGTGGGATGGCCCCCTTATATAGAGCCCGCCGGTCCCGGTCCATATGCGACCGCGTCGCAAGGGCGTGTTCCTCGATGCGCCGGCGCACAGAGCGCCGCTCCAGGAGCGGCTCCTGCATGCTCACCGCACCGCTGCCGGGCATGTCCGCCACGATCCATGACCGCGAAACCGAGCCGCCCCATGAAGCTGATTGCCAATGATCTTGCGGTAGACCGTGGCGGCCGGCTGATATTCCGTGGCCTCTCCTTCACGCTTGCCTCGGGGGAAGGCTTGCTGCTGACGGGGCCCAATGGCGCGGGCAAGACGACCCTGCTGCGCACCATCGCCGGATTTCTGCGCGCGGCCGAGGGGGAGATTCGTCTCGAAGGTGCAGACGCGGAGCACGCTCTGGCCGAGCAGTGCCACTATGTGGGCCATCTCAACGGCATCAAGGCGAGCCAGACGGTGGCGGAGAATCTGAGCTTCTGGGCCGCCTATCTCGGCGCCATCGGCGGTGGCGGCATGGGCAGCCTGCCCCTCGACGAGGCGCTGGAGCGGCTTTCGCTCAAGAGCCTGCGCGATATTCCGGCGGGCTATCTCTCGGCGGGGCAGAAACGGCGGTTGGGGCTCGCCCGCCTTCTGGTGGCGGCGCGGCCGATCTGGCTGCTGGACGAGCCGACGGTCTCCCTCGATGCCGCCTCGCAGGCGGTGCTCGCGGCCATGGTGCGCGATCACATCGAAGCCGGCGGGCTGGCCATCGCCGCAACCCACCTGCCCCTGGGGCTCGACTTTGCGCGCGAGCTCACGCTCGGGCGCGGCGGGAGGGCCACGCCATGAGCCCCTTTCTCGCCCTGGTGCGGCGCGATCTCGCCCTCGCCTTCCGGGAGGGGGGCGCCGTGGGGACCACGCTCGGCTTCTATCTCATGGTCGTGACCATGCTGCCGCTCGGCCTCGGCCCCGATCTCAACCTCCTGTCGCGGATCGCGCCGGGCGTGCTCTGGGTGGCGCTGCTGCTGGCGGCCCTGCTCTCCCTCGACCGCATCTTTCTCAACGACTACGAGGAAGGCGCGCTCGAGGTGATGGCGCTCGGCCCCATGCCGCTGGAGCTGGTGGCGGCGGCCAAATCGCTGGCGCACTGGATCTCGACCGGCATCCCGCTTGCGCTCATCACCCCCGCTCTCGGCCTCCTGCTCAATCTCGACATCGACGCCTATGGCGTGCTGGTGCTCACCATGCTGGCGGGAACGCCGGCCATCAGCTTCATCGGCGCCATTGGCGGCGCGCTCACATTGGGGCTCAGGCGCGGAGGGCTCCTCCTCTCGCTGCTCGTGCTCCCGCTCTATGTGCCGACGCTGATTTTCGGCATTTCCAGCGTCAATGCGGTGCTCATGGGGCCGGGCGGGTTCGCCGCCTCATTCCTGATCCTTTGTGCGCTATCCTTGGCAAGCCTCGTACTGGCGCCGATTGCGGCGGCCGCGGCGATCCGCATGCAGCTTCAGTAGCGGTCCTGACGGGCCTGCGCGTCGCGGCGGCCTGCCTTCGCGGATCGCCCGGCGGATCGCTTGGCCCGGATCCGCGCCTGCGCCAAGGTGTCTTACCCGCTGGCGGGCCTAGAAGAATTGCACTCGGCCCGGACAAGGATTAGATGAAAGCCATGGCCAGCATCGCCCCCGTCTACCAACTCGCCAATCCGACGCGCTTCATGGCGCTCGCGGCGCGCATCGTGCCCTGGCTTGCCGGGCTCACGGTGGTTCTCTTCGCCATCGGCCTCTACATGGCCTTCTTCATCGCGCCGCCCGACTATCAGCAGGGCGAGACGGTGCGGATCATGTACATTCACGTGCCGGCCGCCTGGCTCGCCATGATGTGCTATGGCGTCATCGCCATTTCCAGCTTCGGCTATCTGGTGTTCCGCCATCCCATGGCGGATGTCTCGGCCAAGGCGGCGGCGCCCATCGGGGCAGTGTTCACGGCCCTGGCGCTGATCACGGGCTCGCTCTGGGGCAAGCCCATGTGGGGCACCTATTGGGTTTGGGATGCGCGGCTCACCTCCGTGCTCATCCTCTTCTTTCTCTATCTCGGCCTGATGGCGCTCCGCAACGGTGTCGAGGACGAGACGCTGGCGGGCAAGCTCACAGCCGTCATGGCGCTGGTGGGCACGGTGATCCTGCCGATCATCAAGTTCTCCGTGGACTGGTGGAACACGCTGCACCAGCCGGCCTCCGTGATGCGCATCGGCGGTCCGACCATTCACCCGTCCATCCTCTGGCCGCTTCTGGTGATGGCACTCGCCTTCACCCTGCTTTTCGTGGTGCTCCATCTCAAGGCCATGGGGAACGAGGTTCTGCGCCGGCGCGTGGTGGCGCTGCGCATGCGGGCGGTGCAGCGGGCGGCAAATCTCGAGCCGCAGGGGCCGGCGCGAGAGGCGGCGGAGTGACGAAAATATGATCGCGCTTGGACCACATGCCGCATTCATCTGGGCCGCCTATGGGACGACCATTCTTCTCGTGGGAGCCCTCATTGCGTGGATCGTGCGCGAGGGACGCGTGCAGCGGCGCCTTCTGGAGGAGCTCGAGGCGCGCGGCATGGGGCGGCGATCGGCCCGTGCGCGTGAGGCGGGCGCGGACGAGGGGCCGCGGGGCCGCGACGACGGGGCCAGTCAAGAGGGCCAGTAAAGGGGCAACGGCGCGAAGGAAAGACGACAGGGAGGGGCCGAGACCCGGAAGACCGAGGGGCTTTGAGGCAACCGGGCGAGACGGACGCGCTATGGCGCAAGAGTGAGGTGACCTATCATGGCTGATGTCGGAAGAGCATCTCGGATGCACGACGCCGCTTCCTTGCCGGACCACCGCCAACCCGGTCACGACGGGGCCAAGAGGACACGTGGGCGCAGCGCCATGCTGGTGCCGCTGGCGATCTTCGGCGTGATCGCGCTGGTGTTCCTCTATGCCCTGAAGACGGGCGATCCGAGCAAGCTGCCCTCGGCGCTGATCGGCAAGAAGGTGCCGGAGTTCTCCCTTCCTCCCGTCGAGGGGCTGAAGGAGAACGGCAAGCCGGTGCCCGGCTTCTCGAGCGCGGATCTTGCCAAGGGCAAGGTCTCCATCGTCAATGTCTGGGCGTCCTGGTGCGTTGCCTGCCGGCAGGAGCACGCCTTCCTGGTCAAGCTCGCCAAGGTGAGCGGCGCGCCCCTCTATGGTCTCAACTACAAGGACCGCGCGGCGGATGCGCGACGCTTCCTCGGCCGCTATGGCAGCCCCTTCGTTGCCGTCGGTGCCGATCGGCGCGGCCGGGTCGCGATTGATTGGGGCGTCTATGGCGTGCCCGAGACCTTCGTGGTGGATGGCGAGGGGCGGATCATCCACAAGCATGTCGGGCCCATCTCCGGCGATGCCGTGGAGCGGGTGTTCATGCCCATCATCGAGAAGGCGAGAGCGAAAGCGCTGACCGAGAAGGGTCGCGAGACGCCGGCCGGCAAGCCCGCTGGCGCGGGAACCTGACCCGCGGGGCCCCGGCCGCGCGATCCTGGCGGGGAATGGCTCGCGCTTGGCTCACACGCATCAGCGGCGGGACGCGCCATTGCCCCGCGCTGCCGGCTGCTCCGCCATGTCGGCGATCTGCTCGACGATGCGGCTCAGCGCCTGCAGGAAGGACTCGCGCTGACCTGGCGGCAGGGCCGAGAGCAGGCGCTCGTCGGCATGGGTGGCCGCCGGCTCCGCGCTGGTGAGTGCCTTTCGCCCCTTCTCGGTCAGACGAACGGCATAGGCGCGCGCGTCCTCGCGCGTGCGCCGACGCTGGACGAGCCCCTTGGCCAGCATGCGGCGCACGATATCGGCGAGTGTCGAGCGGTCGATGCCGGTCTGTGCGACAAGGCCCGTCTGGCTGATGCCTTCATTCTCGGCGACGGCGAGAAGAACCGCATATTGCCGTGGGGTCAGATCCGCGCCGCCAATCTCCTCCGCAAACACGTCGCCGGCACACTGGCCGGCCCGGTGCAGAAGATGAATGGCGGATCGCGCCAGCCGGCTTTGCGCATGTGGGTTTCGATCCTGGTGGTTTCGGTGCTGTTTCATCGCGGGTCCCGTGGCGAGCCGCGCAACCCGGCCTTCGAACCGGAATACGGGAGCCGGAACGCGCCACGCTCTGGGCGTGCCCGCTCCTGCTGCGCGACATGACTGGTCCTGGCAAATCAAACAGCCGGCGGCGATGCACCGTCCAGTCACGTTTGGGTGACTCTCTCGTGATGGGCCCGGGGCCCGGCACGAGGGGCGGGGCTCAGGCGTGGCG
>JALUTE010000133.1 GCA_027058255.1 Methyloligella sp.
TCTGAAGCCTGAAGCCTGAAGTGTCGGGGCGCTGACGCGCCACTTGTTCGTCAGGAAAAAAGAGCGTGAGCTCCGCTCACTCGAAAATTCTGGTTTCTGGCTTCTGGCTTCTGGCTTCTGGTTTCCGGTTTCTGGCTTCAGGCTTCAGATGCAGCGCCCGCCATCGACCTCCAGCGCCACGCCGGTGACAAAGGCGGCCTCGTCCGAGGCGAGGAAGAGGGCAGCCTGGGCGACGTCCTCGGGCTTCGACATGCGCCCCATCGGGATGGTGGCGACGAAGGCGGCACGGTTCTCAGGCGTGTCGGGCTTGCCCATGAAGCGCTCGAGCAGCCCCGTCTCGCCGATGACGGGGCACAGGCAATTGACGCGGATCTTGTCGGGGGCGAGCTCCACCGCCATGGACTTGGTGAGGGTGATGGCCGCGCCCTTGGAGCCGTTGTACCAGGTAAGCCCCGGCCTCGGCCTCAGGCCCGCGGTCGAGGCGGTGTTGATGATGACCCCGCCGCCGCGCCGGCGCAGAACCGGAACCGCCTCGAGGGCTGCCAGGTAGATGGCCTTCACATTGACCGCATAGATCCGGTCGAACTCGTCTTCCGCCACCTCCAGCATGGGCTGGTTCACATGGGTGTAGCCGGCATTGTTGACGAGGATGTCGAGGCCACCGAGCTGCGTTTCGGCCTGTCGGACCATCGCGGCCACATCGGCGCGCCGGGTCACGTCCGCCGTGCAGGCCATGGCGGCCTCGCCGATGCCTCGAGCGACGCGCTCGGCGCCGGCGCCGTCAATGTCGGCGACGACCACCCGCGCGCCCTCTTGGGCGAACAGCTCGGCCATGGCGCGCCCGAACCCGCTCGCCGCGCCGGTAATGACGGCAGTCTTGCCCGCAAGTCGTCCATGGTCCGCCATCTGCTCCCTCCCCTCCTAGCGTAAGGATGCCCAAACCGATGGCTGGGAGCGCGTGCGCCTGCGCGCCTCCTGCCGTTACTGAGCCAATGTCGCACGGAAGGGGCTGGCCGGGTAGACGCCCAAGAGGCGGACCTCGCTGGAGAAGAAGGCGAGCTCCTCGAGCGCGAGCTCGACGGCCCGCTCGCTCGGATGGCCTGCGATGTCGGCATAGAACATGGTGGCGTTGAACGAGCCCTCGAGTTGGTAGGACTCGAGCTTGGTCATGTTCACCCCGTTGGTGGCAAAGCCGCCGAGCGCCTTGTAGAGCGCGGCCGGCACGTTGCGGACCCGGAAGACGAAGGTGGTGATGACGGGCCCGTTGCCGGGCTCCGGCGGCGAAGGCTCTGCGGCGAGCACGAGGAAGCGGGTCGTGTTGTGCGCTTCGTCCTCCACGTCGCGCATCAGGATGTCGAGGCCGTAGACCTCGGCGGCGAGCGCGGAGGCGATGGCGGCCATGCGCTTGTCCGCGCTCTCGGCGACGATGCGCGCGGCGCCCGCGGTGTCGGCCTCGGGAACGGGCTTGAGGCCGAGCTTGGCTATGGTCCTGCGGCACTGGCCGAGGGCCTGGGTGTGGCTGAGAACGGTCTCCAGATCCTCGAGCCGCGCGCCGGGCAGGGCGAGGAGCTGGTGGCGCACCCGTTCGAAATGCTCGGCCACGATGTGGAGCTCGGCGTCCGGCAGAAGGTGATGGATATCCGCAACGCGCCCGGCGACCGAGTTCTCGATCGGAATCATCGCATAGCGCGCATCGCCATGGCGCACGGCGGCGAGAGCATCCTCGAAGGTGGCTGCGGGCCTGGCTTCGAGGTCGGGATAGGCGGCCTTGCAGGCGATGTGCGAATTGGCGCCGGGCTCGCCCTGATAGACGATCACGGGCGGCGGCGTCCTCTTCTCCACCTGCGCCTCGGCCTCGTGCGCCCGCCGTGGCGCGCGCGTGCGCGCCTTGCCTCGGCCGCGCGCCTTGGCGGGCGTGGAGCCGGTTGTCCTGTCTGTACGGCGCTGGGCGCGGGTCATGGCACTCGTCCGGGGCGGCGGCTGGTGTCGGGGCGGTGTGGCGATGGCCTCTCGGCTTCCATCGGCTTCGCCTGCATTGATAACGTTCCGCGGGGATGTTGCAAGGTCCCTTGGAACGCCTATATTGAGCCGCCCCCAGCCGCCGAGGAGCGGTGGCCGGGGCGTGAGCTGCCGCATGTCGGCGAGGCGGCCGCGGAATAGGAGCGACCTGGGGATGATCGAGGCTGGCCGGCTCGCATGTTGCGTCCGGCCCGGGCGAGAGGGGGTGGAACACGATGGATGCCTATGAGTTCAACAAGATCGCAGGAGCTGTTTTGGGGTCTCTGCTCGTTCTGGTGGGCACCAAGGTTCTGGTGGACGAGCTGACGAAGGAGGAAGAGGAGCCGGCGGTGCACCGGGTGGTGGCGGGCGCAGAGGGGGCCCGCTCCGAGGCCGCCAAGGGAGAGGCGTCTCCGGCCGCCGAGGGGGGCAGTGCGAAGGCCGGCGCAACAGCGGGCGGCGCGGGCACGGCCAAGGCGGGCGGCGGGCAGGCGAGCGGCCTCGCGGCCCTGCTCAGCGCCGCCAATGCCGAGCGCGGCGCCAAGCTGGTGAAGAAATGCGTGGCGTGCCACAGCTTCACCAAGGGTGGGCCCAACAAGGTCGGCCCTGCGCTCTATGGCATCGTCGGACGAGACGTCGCTGCCGTCCCGGGCTTCTCCTACTCCAAGGCCCTGCGTGGCAAGGGCGGCAAGTGGACCTATGAGATGCTCGACTGCTTCCTCGCCAAGCCGCGCAAATGCGTGCCCGGCACCAAGATGGCATTCGCCGGCCTGAAAAAGGCGCGCGACCGCGCCGATCTCATCGCCCATATGCGCATGCTTTCCGACAATCCGTTGCCGCTGCCCTGAATTCGGCCCGCTCTCGGGCTATGAAGGTGCGTGCATGGATGCGCGAAGGCGCGTGACGGTGATGTCGAGGCAGAGGGGTGCCATGGCTGGTCTTTCGGGTTTGCATGTTCGGGCTATGGCGGCGGTGGTGGCCCTTGTCTTGTCGGCGACAGGGGCCCTGGCCGGGCCTCCGGCGCGCCAGCATGCGCTTTCGCTGGTGGGCACGCCGCAATACGGGGCCGATTTCACGCATTTCGACTGGGTGCGCCCGGACGCGCCCAAGGGCGGAGCGGTGCGCCTTGCCGCGCTCGGCACCTTCGACAGCCTCAACCAGTTTCCCATCAAGGGCAACGCCGCCAATGGCCTCGGCCTGCTCTATGACACCCTCATGGCGACCAGTCTGGACGAGCCGTCGACGGAATATGGTCTCATTGCCGAATGGGTGTCCTATCCGGAGGACTTCTCTTCCGTGACCTTCGCCCTTCGCCCCGAGGCGCGCTTTCACGACGGCAAGCCCATCACCGCCGAGGATGTGATCTTCTCCCTCGACATTCTCAAGACGGTGAACCCGTTCTACCGCGCCTATTACAAGAACGTGGTGGCGGTGGAGAAGACGGGCGCGCGGGAGGTCACGTTCCGCTTCAATGTGAAGAACAATCGCGAGCTGCCGCAGATCGTCGGCCAGCTTCCCATCCTCCCCAAGCACTATTGGACGGGCAAGGGCCCGGACGGCAAGGCGCGCGATCTCGCCCGCACCACGCTGGAGCCGCCACTCGGCTCCGGGCCCTATCGCATCGGCAAGGTGGAGGCGGGACGGTCCATCACCTATGAGCGGGTGCCGGACTACTGGGCGCGGGACCTGCCGGTCTCCCGCGGCCAGTGGAACTTCGCGTCGATCCGCTTCGACTATTTCCGCGATTCCACCATCGCCTTCCAGGCCTTCAAGGCGGGCAAGATCGACTATTACGAGGAGAGCAGCTCCAAGAACTGGGCCACGGGCTATGACTTCCCGGCGGTGAAAAAGGGCTGGGTGAAGCGCGAGGAGGTGGAGCAGAAGACGGCCGCGCCCATGCAGGGCTTCGTGCTCAATCTGCGCCGGGCCAAGTTCCGGGACCGGCGCGTGCGCCGGGCCTTCAATCTTGCCTTCGACTTCGAATGGGCGAACAAGAACCTCTTCTATGGCCAGTACAAGCGCGTCTCGAGCTATTTCGAGAACACCGAGCTTGCCGCGCGCGGCCTGCCCGAGGGGCGGGAGCTAGAGATCCTGAACACGGTGCGCGATCTCGTGCCGCCCGAGGTGTTCACCAAGCCCTACACCAACCCCGTGGGCGGCGGGCAGCGGGCCATGCGGCGCAATCTGCGCCGGGCGGTGGCGCTCCTGCGCGAGGCGGGCTGGGTCATCAAGTCCGGCGTGCTCACCCATACCGGCACCGGCGAGCGCATGGAGGTCGAGTTCCTCATCGTCTCGCCCCTCTTCGAGCGCATCATCCTGCCCTATGTGCGCAACCTCGCCCGCCTCGGCATCAAGGCGCGGGTGCGCCTGGTCGACTCCTCCCAGTATCGCAAGCGCCTCGACACCTTCGACTTCGACATCGTGGTGGCGAGCTTCGCCCAGTCCCACTCGCCCGGCAATGAGCAGCGCGACTTCTGGGGCTCGGCCGCCGCCGACCGCCAGGGCAGCCGCAACCTCATCGGCATCAAGGACAAGGCGGTGGATGCGCTCATCGACCGGATCATCTTCGCGAAATCCCGCGCGGAGCTGGTGGCCGCCACGCGGGCGCTCGACCGGGTGCTGCTCTGGAACTTCTACATCGTGCCGCAATGGTATGCGCCGAGGGCGCGCATCGCCTATTGGGCCAAGTTCGCCCACCCCAAGCGCCTGCCGAGCCTTCGCGTGGGCTTCCTGCAGGTCTGGTGGTACGACGAGGCGGCGGCCCGCCGCCTCGCCGAGGCACGAGGGCGGTGATGCGGCTGGCGGCCGTCATGGCCCTTTTCGCGGCGGGCGTGATCGTCGCCAGTGCGTCGCCGGGACATGCAGAACACGAGGGCGGCCCTGCGGACCGGTCCTTTGCCCGGGCAGTCTCCGGTTTCAAGGAGCGTGCGAGGGAAGACCCGACGCTCTGGCTCTCCGCGACGAGCCCCTGGGCGCCCTATCTGAAGCGGCCTTTCGTCGATGGTCTCGCGCCTGATGCGCGCGAGCGCCTGCGCCGGCTCGCCCGCGATGGCCAGTGCGCGCGGGTCCTGACCGGCATCGCCCGTGGTCTGTGGGCGCTTCACCCCGAGATGAAGGCCGCCTTCCTCGACGATGGCGTACGCGCCGTCTTCGAGACTGAGATCGCGCCCCGAGTCTCGCTCGACTATCGCCGCTGCCGCGCCCGCGCGCTCATCATTCCGGTCATCGAGGCGCATCGGCGCAAATGGCCGGGCGAGCCCGACGACCTCATCGACCTGCCCCCCGTGACGGCGGCAGGGGCGGCTCGTGCCGGCGCCTCGCCGCTCTCGAAGGAGGCCGCTGCATTCGGCAGGGGCGTGGCCAAGCTTGTCCGCCTCGGCATCTGCCATGGATTTGCTCCTGCGCTCGGCGATCTGCGCGAGCTTGTGGCACGCTTCCGCGTCGTGCTCTTTTCCGGCGTCGAGGCACTCTATGTCGACCATGTTCTGGCGGCTGCCGGCCTCGAGGCGGACATCGACGCTCTTCAGCGCAGGCATCTCGGGATGAAAGCGGACATGGCGCGCGAGCCGCAGAAGCGGATGGCGATGCGCGCCGCGTTGCAGCGAGGCGATCTCGCCGGCGCGCGCGCGCTCGTGCCGGGCCTGACGAAACCATGCCGAACATCCCTGGGCAGGGGGCAGCCCACCGGGGAGGGACGAGACGAAGGATGATGTTTCGACAACGAGACTTGCGGCCGATTGGCCTTTCAGTCGTCCTGTGCATATGGATGGCCAGTCACGCCATCGCCCTTGCGCAGGCGAAGAGCCATGGGCTCTCGGCTTTCGGGGCGCTGAAATATCCGGCCGATTTCAAGCATTTCGACTATGTGAACCCGAAGGCGCCCAAGGGCGGCAGCCTCTCTATGATCGGCACCTCGGGGCGCATCACCTTCAACAGCTTCAACAATTACATCCTCAAGGGCGACCCGGCCGAGGGGCTCGCGCTGCTCTTCGACAGCCTCATGGTGCGCGCCTTCGACGAGCCCGACGCCATGTATGGCCTGGTGGCCCGCGCCGTCTCCCTTGCGCCGGACCGCCGCGCCGCGACCTTTTATCTCCGCCCGGAGGCACGCTTTGCCGACGGCACGCCGCTCACCGCTGCCGATGTGGTCTTCTCTTTCGAGGTGCTGAAGGAGAAGGGCCACCCCGCCATCCGCCTGCCCTTGCGCGACGTGGTGAAGGCCGAGGCGCTCGACGCCCACACCGTTCGCTACAGCTTCAAGGGCCAGCGCACCCGCGACCTGCCCCTGTTCGTGGCGGGCCTGCCCATCTTCTCGAAGGCCTATTACGCCACCCGGCCCTTTGATGAGACCACGCTCGAGCCGCCGCTCGGCTCGGGGCCCTATCGCCTCGTCAAGTTCAAGCAGGGGGCGTTCGTTACTTATGAGCGGCGCAAGGACTATTGGGGCTGGCACCTGCCCGTGAATGTTGGGCGATACAACTTCGATCGACTCCGCTTCGAATATTTCCGCGATCGCACCGCCGAGCTCGAGGGCCTCAAGGCCGGCGCCTTCGACTTGCGCGAGGAGTTCACCTCCCGCGACTGGGCCACGGCCTATGACATTCCGCAGGTGCGCTCGGGCCGCCTGAAGCGCATGGTTCTGCCGGACGAGCGCCCCTCCGGCGCGCAGGGCTTCTTCCTCAATCTGCGCCGGGCCAAGTTCCAGGACATCCGGGTGCGCAAGGCCCTCGATCTCGCCTTCGATTTCGAATGGACCAACAGGAACCTGTTCTACGGGCTTTATAAACGCACGGAGAGCTTTTTCGAGAACTCCGACATGAAGGCGGTGGGCCCGCCAAGCCCGGAGGAGCGCGCCCTGCTCGCCCCCTTCCGCGACCAATTGCCGAAAGAGGTGTTCGGCCCGCCCTACCGCCCGCCGCGCACCGATGGCTCGGGCCAGGACCGGCGCAATCTGCGCGCCGCCGCGCGTCTCCTGCGCGCCGCCGGCTGGACCATCCGCGACGGCCGGCGGGTCAACGGGAAGGGCGAGCCGCTCGAGATCGAGTTTCTCATCTTCTCGCCGGGTTTCGAGCGGGTGATCGCGCCCTATGTGAAGAACCTCAAGATCCTCGGCATCAATGCGCGCATCCGCCGGGTCGACCCGTCGCAATATGAGCAGCGGGTGAAGAGCTTCGATTTCGACATCTGCGTGCAGCGCTATGCCCTCAATCTCACCCCCGGTGTGGAGCTGCGCAATTTCTGGGGCTCGAAGGCGGCGCGCACGCCGGGCAGTTTCAACCTTTCCGGTATTGCAAGCCCCGTCATTGACGCGCTCATCGAGAAAGTGATCGAGGCGCCGAGCCGCAAGGCGCTCATTGCCGCGACCCGCGCCCTCGACCGCGTCCTGCGCGCCGGCCATTACTGGGTGCCCCACTGGTACAAGGCCGCCCATCACCTCGTCTTCTGGAACAAGTTCTCCTGGCCGAAGGTGAAACCCAGATACGACCGCGGCGTCATCGAGACTTGGTGGTTTGATGAGGCCAAGGCTGCGCGGCTCAAGGAGAAATAGCCGCAGCATCCGACCGAATGGGCGCCTCCCCCTGACAGAGACACCAACAAGGCCCCGTCTCACGAAGGGGCGCAAATGGCGGCCGAGGCTGCGAAATGTGCTTGACAACACACGCGGATGCGGCCCTTCAAGGGGCGGGAGCGAGAAGAGATAGCAGGCGCTGCAACGAGATGGGACTGGCCCCGGGGGCGAGCGATGGACCACGACAGCTATCGGGATGACTATATCCGCGCGATCCTGACCACCTACAAGCGGTGGGCCTTTGTCGGCGCGAGCGCGAAAACCAGCCGGCCGAGCTATTTCGCCATGAAATATCTCCTCGGCAAGGGCTATGACATCGTGCCGGTCAATCCGGGCCAGGCCGGCAAGGAGATCCTGGGCCAAACGGTCTTCGGGCAGCTTGGCGACATTCCGGGCGGCGTCGAGGTGGTGGACATCTTCCGCAATTCCGAGGCAGCCCTCGCCATCACCAGGGAGGCGATCGAGACCGGCGCCAAGGTGGTCTGGATGCAGCTCGGCGTGCGCAATGACGAGGCCGCCCGCCTGGCCGAGGCGGCGGGGCTGAAGGTGGTCATGAACCGCTGCCCCAAGATCGAATATGGGCGCCTGACGGGCGAGATCGGCTGGGCCGGCGTCAACTCCCGCCGTGTCTCATCGAGCCGCCCGACGCTCGCCCGCATGGGCGTCCAGAGCCGCCGCCTCGAGCGCGGGAGGTGAAGAGCCGCGAGGGTCGAGGTCGTTGGCAAGCTTCGCCGACGGCTCTATGCTCGCTTCCTTGGCGATAGTCTTGCGTGACTGGGGGGCGCGGAATGTTCGAGGAACGCTGGAAGCTGATCTGGGAGCTTCTGGCCAAGATTGGCATCAAGACGAGCTTGGATCTGGTCGCCTATCCGGCGTCCGTGGCTCTGGTGGCGGCGCTCGGATGGGTCTGGAAATGGCTGAGACGCGCAAAACGGGCGGAAGAGCGCGTCAAGCAGATGGAGAGGCGCATCCAGCGCGCCGTACGCGCCGTGCGACAAGACGGGCGCGGACTGTGGCTTGAGATCGCGCGGAGCCGGCCAGCCGGATATACGGCGGAGTTGCAGAACAAGGATACCCGCATCCTGACAATTGCGAATCTCAAGGGCGGCGTCGGCAAGACGACGCTCGCGGCCAATCTTGCCGCTTATTTCGCGCGGCCGCAATCCCCGGACGGTAGTGCACATGCCAGCCACGCCCCGGAGAATGTGCTCCTGATCGATCTCGATTATCAGGGCTCTCTCTCCTCCATGGCGCTCGCCACCGCTGATCGCATCCCAGCTCCCGGGCTTCGCTCAAGGGCCGCCGATCTTATCTCCGGCGAGTGCGTTTCCTCCGATCTCGATCGCCTTGCGCACGGGGTCAAGGGATTCGATGGTCGGGGAAGCCGCTTCCATGCTGTCGCCGCCTATTACGATCTCGCCGTCGCCGAGAACAGGCTGATGGTCGAGTGGCTGATCGACGAACCGAGCGACAGGCCGGAGCGCGACATCCGGTATCATCTCGCTCGGGTGCTCCTCGATCCGACCACGCGTGGACAATACGACCGGATCATCATCGATGCGCCGCCGCGCCTCACTGCAGGTCATGTTCAGGCGCTTGCAAGTAGCACCCACGTACTCATTCCCACCGTTCTAGATGTTCTCTCCGGCGAGGCGGTCGGCACGTTTGTGGGCCAGATCCTTGACCATGAGGAGCTTTGGCCCCACCTGCAAATCATGGGTGTTGTCGGAACCATGCTCAGTATGGGGGCCGATACCGATGCGTCTCTCATGGATCGCTTGACCGGCGGGGAGCCGGACGGCGTGAAGGCAGTTCTGGAAGCGCTCGAAGAGAAAAAGGTCAGCAGCGGCCTCGCAGAACCGCCGGCCGCGTTTTTTCCGCGGTCGACCTTTGTTCCCGATCTCGCCGTGTTGGGACGTGCTGCGGGCCAGCGAATCGCCTATCTTGATCCGGCAAACAACAAGGATACGAGAGCCGTGCGGATGGTGTTCAATCGACTGGGGGACGAGGTCAGGAAGCGCATGTAGTCGGTTCGAAAGGTTTGGTACGTCATGAAGGTCGGTGATTTTTCGGCAGCGTTGCGGCGCTATGCCCGGATGCTCGACAAAGCGGGCGACGTGCGCATGGTCGGTGCCGTAAACACACTCATCGCCGCATGGTCGGGCAAGGACCGGACGACCATGAAAAACCTGATCACGAAGTACTTTCCTCGCAAGGGGGACTCAGAAGGAGGGGGCAGTGGTGCATCCCGCGACGAGGTGGAGATCGCGGAGGTTGTGGCAGCCTTGCGCACGCTGCGGGCCTTCGGTGCGCTCGTTGCCAAGCAGGGGTTCAACCGCGATCTCGATCTGCTGATCGAATCGCTCGCATCGCATGAGCGGGCGAGCATTGGCGCGCTTGCCGAGGCCATTGGGCAGCGTATCCGCGATCTCGACGAGAAGAAGCCCGGCTCAGCTGGGAGCAAGCGCCGGGTCGCGCAGGCTGTCGATCAGGCGTTAGTGGATGACTATGTCGCCCGCCTAGAGGCCAGCTACAAGGATGCGAAGCGCTTCGCCTCACTCTTCTCCACGCTCAAGGGCGACCGGCGCGTGCGCAAGGCCGAGATGGTCGCGATTGCGAAAGCTTTTGCCGGGTCCGTTCGCGCGAGCATCTCTAAGCGTGAGGCGCTCGATCAGATCTGGAAGCAGCACGAGTTCTACGCCACCGCCAAGGCCAAATCCGACTTCTTCGGCGGGCGCTCGGCAGCGTGAGCTGGCTTGCTCAGTCGCGCACGGAGCAACTGCCGCCGCCGAGGACGCAGAACTTGGAACAGTGCGGGTGGCAGAGCTTCACCGCCCCCTTGCGGAACATGCCGCCATCGGCAAGGGCTGCCTGCGCAAGGCTCGCACCCATCTCGAAGGCTTCCTCATAGGCGATCAGCGTGCACGGCACCACCGTGGCCGCATCGCTGCCCGCGCGCCGGATCACCATGCGGCTGGCGGCGCACATCATCTCCGAGGGCCGCTTCTCAAGAAGGCCCCAGCACCGCGTCGTGATCTCCGGAACGTCCGCCGTCTCGTCCATCTCCGGAAAGAGCACCAGCGCCATCGGATTGCTCGGGTCCACCAGCCAGCCGCGCTCCGCGATCAGCCGGGCATAGCCCGCCCTGAGCTCCGCCTCGCTCTCGCCCCAGCAGGTCCGCCCGGCAATGGCAAAGCTGAAGCCGTTCGCGTTCAGCCAGTCGATCCCCTTGAGGGTGACATCCCAGCTCCTGGCGCCGCGCTCGGTGTCGTGCAGCGCCTGGGTATAATGATCGAGGCTCACCCGGAGCGTGAGCCGCGCCCCGAACCGCTCGTTCAGCGCAATGAGCCCCGCCTTGACGCGCGGGCGCTGCATGGGCTGCATGGCATTGGTGAGGACGAGCACCTCGAAGCCCCGCTCCAGCGCGCAGCCGACCATTCCCAATATGTCGGGATTCATGAAGGGCTCGCCGCCGGTGAAGCCGATCTCGCGTGTGCCGAGTCCCTCGCGTGCGATCTCGTCCAGGAAACGGCGCACCTCATCCACCGTCAGATAGGCGAGCCGGTCGTTCCTCGGGCTGCTCTCGATATAGCAATTGACGCAGGTGATGTTGCACAGGGTCCCGGTGTTGAACCAGAGCGTCTCCAGCCGCTCCAGCGCCACGTGGGCGCGCGGCTCTCCGCCGGCGGTCCAGTCGGGATGCTCGAACTTGGCCAGTGCGCCCGCGGGCGTCGGTGATCTTGCCTCGAATGTCACGGAACGTCGCTTCCTCGTTTCGGGTCTTTATCTTGATCTTGCATCTCGCCGGATCTGGCGTCTCTCCGGATCTAGCGTCTCGGGGCTCGTCCGCCCGCCTGGCCCGTCGCAGCGCAATTGCGAGCAGCGGGCTCCCCCTGATGCCCGTTCCGGCCTCGCCATGAGCATCGTCTCTAGCCTCTGGCGGCGCGACTTGCAAATGCGCTTGCGCCAGCTCCGCGCGCCGGGCATCGACAGGGCCTAGCACAGCCGTGGCGGGCGCCGGATTCACATCTTGTTTATTGGCCGGACCGCGATACGGCCGCGCAGCGCACGCCGGCCGCGCCCATCCGGCTTGCCTCGGCCAGCGGCCGTGTTATATCTCAGGCGCGAAGCTGGCATGTGGCGCCGATCTGCGGGTGTAGCTCAGTGGTAGAGCAGTGGCTTCCCAAGCCGCGTGTCGTGGGTTCGATTCCCATCACCCGCTCCATTTTTCTTGCTCGCGTGGCTCATGCGCCTTCGGCGCTGCACTCCGCGGGGGGAGGCGTGCGGCGGGCGCGGCGTGTGCGCATTAACGTCGCGGCCACCAGTTTCGCCGAGACTTGCACGACGGCTTCAATCAGGACGAGGCTCGATGACCTTCGATATCGCCATAGTCGGCGCCACGGGCAATGTGGGCCGCGAGATGCTGAACATCCTCGCCGAGCGGGAGTTCCCCGTGGGCGAGGTCCACGCCATCGCCTCGCGCCGGTCCCTCGGCGTCGAGGTGTCCTTCGGTGACCGAACCCTGGTCTGCCAGGACCTGGAGCAGTTTGACTTCTCCAAGGTGCACATGGCCCTGATGTCGGCCGGCGGCAGCATCTCCAAGGAATGGGCGCCGAAGATCGCGAGCACCGGCTGCGTGGTGATCGACAACTCCTCCGCCTGGCGCTACGACGCCGATGTGCCGCTGATCGTGCCGGAGGTGAACGCCGACGCCGTCGAGGGCTTTGCGCGCAAGAACATCATCGCCAATCCGAACTGCTCCACCGCCCAGCTCGTCGTCGCCCTCAAGCCGCTGCACGACGCCGCCACGATCCGGCGCGTGGTGGTGGCCACCTATCAGTCGGTGTCGGGGGCCGGCAAGGAGGCCATGGACGAGCTGTGGACCCAGACCAAGGGCATCTTCGTCACCGACGAGCCAAAGCCCGAGAAGTTCACCAAGCAGATCGCCTTCAACGTCATTCCCCATATCGACGTCTTCATGGAGGACGGCTCGACCAAGGAGGAGTGGAAGCTCACCGCCGAGACCAAGAAGATCCTGGACCCGCGGGTGAAGGTGACGGCAACGGCCGTGCGCGTGCCGGTCTTCGTCGGCCATGCCGAGGCGGTGAACATCGAGTTCGAGAAGCCGATCACGGCGGACGAGGCCCGCGAGATCCTGCGCGAGGCCCCGGGCGTGCTCGTCGTCGACAAGCGCGAGGACGGCGGCTATGTGACGCCGGTCGAGTGCGTCGGCGACTATGCCACCTTCGTCTCGCGCATCCGCGAGGATGCCACGGTCGAGAATGGCCTCAACATCTGGGTGGTCTCCGACAATCTGCGCAAGGGCGCCGCTCTCAACACGGTTCAGATCGCCGAGACGCTGGTCAATCGCGGCCTCCTGGCGGCGGAAAAGGCGGCCTGAAGGGGCGCCCTGAAGGGAGCGAGACAAATCAGCTCGCAGGAGAGTTGCGCCGCCCTTCGTCCCGCAACGCCCGCCATGAGAGGCCGTCGAGCCGGGTCCTCTCGCGCAATCGTCTCAACTCGGCGATGACCTCGGCCCCATGTTCCGCTTTTTCCGCTCGGGCAGGCACGAGCCGCGCGACGGGTTTGCCGCGGCGCGTGATGACGATCTCATCTCCGCGCGCGACCCGATCGAGAAGCGTGAACAGACGTATCATCGCCTCCAAAGCTCCCACTTCGGCCATGGCCATGGTCCTCCAATACCAGCCTTCCCAGCACCAAGAGCGCGTCGGCGCACGCTGTCAAGGCGCCGCCGCCATCACCCGCGCACCCGCGCGAGGGCGCGACAGGCCGCATGCAACCTTGGTATGTGGGCGCAACGCCGTCGCCCTGGGTTAGGCTGCGCTCATGCATTGCGCTCATTATCAATCGACGACCATCCGCCCATGGCCCGCCTGAAAAGCCAGATCAACACCGCAACGGACGAGTTCCGCGCCAACGCCGAGGCCATGGGCCGGCTCGTGGCGGAGCTCGAGCGCCTGCGCGCCGAGGCGGCCAGGGGCGGGCCCGAGAAGGCGCGCGAGCGTCACCTGGCGCGGGGCAAGCTGCTGCCGCGCGAGCGGGTCATGCACCTGCTCGACCCCGGCGCCCCTTTCCTCGAACTCTCCCCCCTCGCCGCCTATGACATGTATGGCGGCGCCATCCACGGCGCGGGCCTGATTGCCGGGGTGGGGCGGGTCTCTGGGCGCGAATGCGTGATCGTCTGCAACGATGCCACCGTCAAGGGCGGCACCTATTACCCGATGACGGTCAAGAAGCACCTGCGCGCCCAGGAGATCGCCCGCGAGAACCGCCTGCCCTGCATCTATCTGGTGGACAGCGGCGGCGCGAACCTGCCGCACCAGACGGAGGTCTTCCCGGACCGGGACCATTTCGGCCGCATCTTCTACAACCAGGCGCGCATGTCCGCCGAAGGCATTGCCCAGATCGCCGTGGTGATGGGCTCCTGCACGGCAGGCGGCGCCTATGTGCCGGCCATGTCGGACGAGACCGTCATCGTGCGCGGGCAGGGCACCATCTTCCTCGGCGGCCCGCCCCTGGTGAAGGCGGCGACGGGCGAGGAGGTGAGCGCAGAGGAGCTGGGGGGCGCCAACGTGCACACGCGCCGCTCGGGGGTCGCGGACCACATGGCGGCGAACGACCATCACGCCCTGGAGATCGCCCGCGCCATCGTCGCCGGCCTCGGCACACGCAAGACGGTCGACCTGCCCTTGCGCCGCCCGCACGACCCGGCTCATGACCCGGAAGAGCTGATGGGTGTGGTGCCTCCCTCCCTCGCCACCCTCTATGATGTGCGCGAGGTCATCGCCCGCCTGGTGGACGGCTCCGAGTTCGACGAGTTCAAGGCCCTCTATGGCACGACCATCGTCACGGGCTTTGCCCATGTCGAGGGCATCCCCGTCGCCATCCTCGCCAATAACGGCATCCTCTATTCCGAATCCGCCCTCAAGGCCGCCCATTTCATCGAGCTCGCCTGCCAGCGGCGCACGCCCCTTCTCTTCCTGCAGAACATCTCCGGCTTCATGGTGGGCCGGTCCTACGAGGCGGGCGGCATCGCCAAAGATGGCGCGAAAATGGTCACCGCGGTCGCCTGTGCCGCGGTGCCGAAGATCACCATCATCATCGGCGGCTCCTTCGGCGCCGGAAACTACGCCATGTGCGGGCGCGCCTATGGGCCGCGCTTCCTCTTCACCTGGCCCAATGCGCGCATCTCCGTCATGGGCGGCGCCCAGGCGGCAAGCGTGCTCGCCACCGTCAAGCGCGACAATATCGAGGCGGGCGGGGGCAAGTGGAGCGCGGAGGAGGAAGCGGCCTTCAAGGCGCCCATTGCCGAGCAATATGAGCGCGAGGGCCATCCCCTCTATGCCACGGCCCGGCTCTGGGACGATGGCATCATCACGCCGCTGGAGACGCGCCGCGTGGTGGCGCTTGCCCTTTCCGCCGCGCTCAACGCCCCGATCCCCGAGACCCGTTTCGGCGTTTTCCGGATGTAGCCGGGCGGGCGCCATGCCTGGCGACCGATAGGCGGCAACGGAAACTTGTGCTATCTGTCTTCCTTTGCCGCCGCCGTGACAAGTGAGAGCCTGGCCCCGTGTTCTATCCCGTCCACGACACCAATCCGCTCCGGTCCATCCGCTTCCAATATGTGACGGTCTCCCTGATCGTCATCAATGTCGTCGTCTTCATCGCCCAGATCGGCGCGGGCGCGCTGGCATCCATGAGCTTCGCCATGGTGCCGGCCGAGCTTTTCGAGGAAGGCCTGTTCGGCACCGCATCCGTTCCGCAGCGCTTCGATGCCGTTCCCTTTCCTGAGATCTGGACCCTCGTGACCTACATGTTCCTGCATGGCAGCGTGCTGCATCTGGCCGGCAACATGCTCTTCCTCTGGGTCTTCGGCGACAATGTCGAGGACGCCATGGGCCATGTCCGCTTCCTGATCTTCTACCTGCTTTGCGGCGTCTTCGCCGGCCTCACCCATGCCGCGCTCGCG
>JALUTE010000134.1 GCA_027058255.1 Methyloligella sp.
TCGCCTGCACCCAGGAGGCGCCGCTCTTTGCGGAGCTCGCGGGCGAGGCCGGACGCGAGGGGGCGGTCTCCTTCGTGAACATTCGTGAGCGGGCGGGATGGAGCGAGGCCGGCGCCTCGGCCCTGGCGAAGATCGCCGCCCTCATCAGGGAGGCGCAGTACGAGGGCACGCCGGCGCGGCTGACGAGCCTCGAGTCGCACGGTGCCTGCGTGGTCTATGGCGCGGGGCAGGCGGCGCTCGAGACCGCCAAGGCGCTCGCCGGCCGGCTCTCGGTCACGCTGGTGCTGACGGGCTCGGATGATCTCGTGCCACCGGCAGAGGCGAACATGGTGATCGTGCGCGGGCGGATCGTCCGCGCCGAGGGGGCGCTCGGCACCTTCACCCTCACCATCGACGGCTATGCGCCGCTCTCGCCATCCTCCAGAGGCGAGGCGGTATTCGAGGCGCCGCGCGACGGCGTCTCGCTCGAGACGGACCTCGTCTTCGACATGTCCGGCGGAACGCCGCTTTTCACCGGCGCCGATCGCCGGGACGGCTATGTGCGGGTCGACCCGAACCACCCGGCCGCCGTCGCCCGGGGCATGTTCGACATTGCGGACATGGTCGGCACGTTCGAGAAGCCGCTCTATGTGCGCCTCGACGAGGCCATCTGCGCCCATGCGCGCAGCGGGCTCACGGGCTGCTCGAAATGCCTCGATGCCTGCCCCACCGGGGCGATTGCGCCCGACGGCGACCATGTGCGCATCGACCCGGCCATTTGCGGCGGCTGCGGCATGTGCAGCGCGCTCTGCCCCACCGGCGCGGTCTCCTACGCCTATCCCGACCGGCGGGACCTCATCGCCCGGATCCGGGTGCTGCTCGAGGCCTATGCGGCGGCGGGCGGCGAGCGGCCCGTTCTGCTCTTTCACGACGAGGGTTTCGGGGCGGAGCGGATCGCGGCCATGGCCCGTTTCGGCCGCGGCCTGCCGGCGCATGTCCTCCCCCTGGCCGTGCACTCGGTGAGCGAGATCGGTCACGACATCATGGTCTCGAGCCTTGTGACCGGGGCCGAACAACTCGTCCTGCTCGCCTCTCCCGAGCGGGCCGAGGAGCTCGCCCCGCTCGAGAGCGAGGCGGCGCTGACGAATGCCATTCTCGAGGCCCTGGGCTTTACAGAGGCGCGGGTGCATGTGCTCTGCGAGGGCGATCCCGACGCCATCGAGGAGCGGCTCTTCGGGCTGGAGGCCCTGGCACCCGTCGCGCAGTCGCCTTTTGCCCCCGTGGGTGGCAAGCGCGAGATCGCGCGCATGGCGCTTGCCAAGCTGCACGAGGCGGCGCCCGCGCCTGCCGATGTGATCGCGCTTCCCGAGGGCGCGCCCTATGGACGGATTCACATCGAGACGGCGGGCTGCACACTCTGCCTCGCCTGCGTCGGCGCCTGCCCGGCGGGCGCGCTCTCGGACAATCCGGACCGCCCGCAGGTGGCCCTCACCGAGGGGGCGTGCGTTCAGTGCGGGCTCTGCGCGGCGACCTGCCCGGAGAAGGTCATCCGGCTGGAGCCGCGCTATGATTTCACCTCCGCGGCGCTCACGCCCGAGGTGCTGCACGAGGAGGAGCCGGCCGCGTGCATTCGTTGCGGCAAGCCCTTCGGCACCAAGGCCATGGT
>JALUTE010000135.1 GCA_027058255.1 Methyloligella sp.
GGACAGAGCCTCGGCAAAGGCGAGCAGCCGGTCCCAGTCCGCGGCCTCATAGTGGAAAAGGCCGGAGTTTCCGCCGATCAGCAGCCCGGCGCGCGCCGGCGGGTTGTCCGCGCCGAGGCGCGGCACCGCGCGGGGCCGCCCGAGCGCGTCGGGGTCCATGACATTGGGCTTGATGGCCACCACGTGGCGCGGCAGATGCGCGTGGCGGGCATAGGACGAGATGACGAGGGAGAAATGCTCCGGCGCCATCTTGCGCAGCGAGCCGCAGAAGATGTTCGCCGCCCCGAGATGGCGGGCGGCGGCCACATTGGCGACCATGGTCTCGCCGCCGGCCGAGACCACGAGATCGGCGGCGGGAAGCCGGCGGGCCGAGAGCCCGTAGCCGAGCCGGAGCAGGAGCGCCGGCGGCGCCATGGCGCGTGCAAGCAGGGCGCGAAAGGCGCGCATCGGGATCAATCGGTTGCGCTTGGTAACGAGGCGCGCGACGGCCACCTCACGCTCGCGCGCAAGCGCCGCCACCACCCCCTCTGCGAGATGATAATGGCCGGGCCGCTCGTCCGTGAGCAAAAGGACACGCAACGTCATGGCTGGCCATCCCTTGCAGGCCCCCGCCTTCTGCGCAGGCTCATGACCGACTCGGAATCTCGCGTTTCAGAAACTCGTCGAACAACGGCACAGTGAATGCGGTGTCTCCATGCGAGGGACTATATATCATTCCCTTCTTGATGAGATTGCTTCGGGTCGGAGCTACGGACTGGACTCTTACCTTCAAGACCGCCGCGATATCGCCGGACCGGTGTGGTCCGGGCCCCAACTCCGCCATGGCCCGAAGGTAACGTTTCTCCGCCGGTGTCAGGCGGTCCAGACGAACGCGAAAGAAACTTTCATCCAGCTTGCGTATCGCGCGTTGGCTGGCGCGGTCTATGACGACCCTTCCGATGGGTGAACGGTCCGCGAGATTCCAGGAATGATAACCCCACTCCTGAAGGAAATAGGGATATCCCCTCGTCATCTCGAAAATCCTTTCGACAGAGGCTTTGGAGAACGAGACTCCCATGCGCTTCACGGGTTCCTGGATCGCATCGCGCGCCTCTCTCCTGCTGAGGGGGCCGACACTGGGAAAGGCGAACAGACGCTCGGCATAGGATTTGGCTCGACCAGTACGACCAATCAGCTGCGGCAGTCCCGCACCCATCAACACCAACGGCAAGCCCTTTTGCGCGACGGCATGGATGCTCATGATGAGAGCGCTGAGCTCGTCCTCTTCCAGAAACTGCATCTCGTCGATGATGATTGCGACCGCCGCGCCACGGGCCTTGGCAGCGTCGGCCACGGCCACCATCAGGTCGGCCAGATCGGAGTCGAGCGCGCCACTATCTGCAACTCCGGATTCAGGATCGATATCGAGATAGACCTCAATATCCTCGTATTTTACACGAACTTTCGCAAAGCTCTTGAGGACACGAAGAGCTTTCTTGACACGTTCGTTCACATTTTTGAGGGCATCGAGGCGCAAGAGGATACTGCGCAACTTCGGTAGTAGAGCCTCCGATAGGCTACGCGCCTCGTGCCATTCCACGAAAGCGGAGAGATAGTCTTGTTGTTGCGCCAAGTCCTCTATTCGCCTCAAGAGGACCGTCTTGCCGACACCGCGCAGGCCGACGAGAAGCATGCTTTTCGGTGCTCGCCCAAGCTTGGCGCGCGCTAAGGTGATCGTGGCGTCTTCTAGAATTTCCTCGCGGCCCGCGAGTTCGGGCGGCTGGGTTCCGGCACCCGGCGTGAACGGGTTTTGGCGCGGGTCCATTGCTAGCAACCTTACCGAAATATATCAAGTTTAGCCCTCACAGCGCTAAACTAGGATAAACTCCACATATGTGCAAACGCTGCTGTCCGGTGCGACAGTCGCGAACTCGCGCTCGGTGAGCGCCATCACAGGTCGTCGGGCTTTTGCGGCTTGGGCACCGGCAGGAAGAGGGACGAGACGAGGCTCGCCTTCCACAGGCCGCGGCTATTGACCTTCATGGTCACGGGGCGCGGCCGGCCGCCGGCCAGATGCAGGAACACCTTCACCTGCCCCGACGCCTCGCTGCCGCTGTAGCGGTTGCGCGAGACGGTGACGACATAGGGCGGGGCGACCTTGTAGCCATTCTCGGCCTTGGCGCCCTTGAGATAGGCGCGGGGCCAATGCGGCTGGAAGCGGCCAAGATGATAGGCGATGCTCGCCCCCGGCGAGAAGCCCTTGTAGTCGTTGCCCTGGGAGAGTTCACCGCGATCGAGGGCGATGGTGAGGAACGTGCGGCCCATGGCCTTGTCCGAGGCATAGCGCAGGAGGGCGACGAGGAAGACCGCGGCGCCGCCCTCGGGGCTGGTAGCGAGCCTGTTGCGCAGCGCGAGAAAGGCCTCGACCGTCTCGGGCACGCGCTCGATCCGGATCTCCTTGGGCGCGCTCGCCGCCGCCAGAGGCCCTGACATGACGGCTGCCACCGCCACGAGCCCGGCGAGAGCCGCGACCGCGGCCCGCGCCCTGATATCCGTGCCCATCCCCTTCATTTCCTCTCCCCCTCCCAGCGCGCCCGGGCAGCATCGTCGCTCTCGCGCGCCTCGACCCAGCGGGCTGCGCCCTCGCCCGTGGTCTCCTTCTTCCAGAAGGGCGCGGAGGTCTTGAGATAGTCCATCAGAAACTCCGCCGCCGCGAAGGCATCCCCCCTGTGCTCGGCCGCCGTCACCACGAGCACGATATTCTCGCCAGGCCGCAGGCGCCCGAAGCGGTGAATGACGAGGCTTGCCTGCAAGGGCCAGCGCGCGCGCGCTTCCTCCTCCACGCGGGCGAGCTCCGCCTCGGTCATGCCCGGATAGTGCTCCAGCACCATCTCCGCGATGCGCTCGCCGCCCGCATGATCGCGCACGCGGCCCGTGAAGGTGACGACGGCACCGATATCCGTGCGCCCCCCAAGGAGGGCCTCCACCTCCTTGCCAATATCGAAATCCTCGGCCTGCACACGTATCATCGAACGCTCCTGGGGATGCCCGCCGGGCGAAAGCCAGGGCGCGCGCTCCGGCGCCACGGCCTCGCGGGCGAGGGGCGCCGGGACTCAACCACCGGTGACGGGCGGAAAGAAGGCGATCTCACGCGCCCCGGCGATGGGCGTCTCGGGGCGGGCATGGGCGCGGTCGATGGCGGCCCGGATGACGGGCGCGCGCGCGAAGGCGCTTTCATAGCCGGCCCCGCGCGACTTCAGCCAGGCCATCAGCTCGCCCACGGTGGTCACCTCCGGCGGCAGCGTGACCTCCTCCTCGCCCACGCCGGTCGCCTCGCGCACCCAGGCGAAATAGAGCAGCTTGACGGTCATGGCGCACTCCCCTCGGCTTGCGGGTCTCTCGGCTTGCGGGTCTGTGCAGCCGGGCCTTCCGCCGTGCGGTTCCGCTCGACACGCGCTCACATGTCGTGGCGGATCACGTGGCGCAGGCCGGCACGGAAGTAATCATAGCCGGTATAGAGCGTCAGCAGGGCCGAAATCCAGAGCAGGCCCAGTCCGAGCACGCTCGTCCAGGGCATCACCCGGTCTCCGGCGGGCCCTGCGAGCAGGAAACCGAGCGCGACCATCTGCATGGCCGTCTTCCATTTGGCGAGCTGTGTCACCGGCACGCTGACGCGCACCTCGGCCAGGAACTCGCGCAGCCCCGAGACCAGAATCTCGCGCGAGAGAATGATGATCGCGGCCCAGAGCGACCAGCCGGAGATGGTCTGATCGGCCACCAGCATGATGAGAGCAGCGCCCACCAGCAGCTTGTCGGCGATGGGGTCGAGCATGCGTCCCAAGGCCGATTGCTGATGCCAGACGCGGGCGAGATAGCCATCGAAAAAGTCCGTGACGGCGGCGGACACGAAAATGGCGAGGGCGAGCCATCGCGCCAAGTCGCCGTCGAGGAAGAAGAAACTCCCCACGAGCGCGGGCACGGCCGCGATCCTGCCATAGGTGAGGATGTTCGGCAGGCTGGTGATGACGGGTCTCGGCGCTGCGTGGTCCATGTCCTTGGAGAAAGCAGGTCCGGTGGCGGGCGTCAATGGGGCACGGCTGCCATCATGGGTTTTTCCCGCGTCGTGTGCTCCCCATCGCGCCGGGCATGGCGGTCGCGCGGTCATGAGGGCTGATCGTGGAAGAAGTCGTAAATGGTGCGCGCCATGGCGGCGCTGATCCCGTCCACCGCCTGGAGATCCGCAAGGCCCGCGCGGCTGACCGCCTTGGCGGAGCCGAAATGACGCAGGAGAGCGCGCTTTCGGGCAGGCCCGATGCCGGGCACCTCGTCGAGCGGATTGGCGGCCATCGCCTTGGCGCGGCGGGCCCGGTGGGAGCCGATGGCGAAACGGTGCGCCTCGTCGCGCAGGCGCTGAACGAAATAGAGCACCGGATCCTGCGGCTCGAGCCGGAAGGGGCGGCGGCCGGCCATGTGGAACTGCTCGCGCCCGGCATCGCGGTCCGCCCCCTTGGCGACGGCCACCAGAGCGACGTTGCGGACACCCAGCGCATCGAACACCTCCCGCGCCACCTGAAGCTGGCCCGGGCCGCCATCCAGCAGCACCAGATCGGGCCAGGCCGGTGTCTCGCCGGGCTCGCGATCGCTGCCCGCGCCCCCCGCGCCCCCCGCGCCGCCATGCGGGCCGTCCCGGTCCGCATGGTCCTTGAGTAGGCGGCGGAAGCGGCGGGTCAGCACCTCGCGCATCATGGCATAGTCGTCGCCGGCGGCGAGGTCCTCGGAGCGGATGTTGAACTTGCGATACTGGCCCTTGGCGAATCCCTCGCCATCCGCGACGATCATGGCGCCGACGGCGCTGGCGCCCTGGATGTGGCTGTTGTCGTAGACCTCGATCCGCCGCGGCGGCCGCTCGAGCCCGAAGGTCCGCGCCACCCCTTCCAGCAGCCGGGCCTGGGAGGCGCTCTCGGCGAGGCGGCGGGCCAGCGCCTCGCGATTGTTCGCAAGCGCGTGCTCGACGAGGGCCCGCTTCTCGCCGCGCCGCGGCACGGCGATGGACACCTTGCGCCCGGCGCGGGTCGAGAGCGCCTCGGCCAGCAGGGCGCGGCCGGGCATGTCGTGGGAGACCAGGATGAGGCGCGGCACGGGCTTGTTGTCGTAGAACTGGGCGATGAACGCCTCCAGCACCTCCTCGAGCGGCACGGACTTGTCCGCCCGCGGCCAGTAGACGCGATTGCCCCAGTTCTGCCCGGTGCGGAAGAAGAACACCTGGATTGCGATCAGCCCCGCCTCGCGATGGGCGGCGAACACGTCCGCCTCGCGCACATGGGCCGGATTGATCCCCTGATGGCTCTGCACCTGGGTGAGCGCCCAGATGCGGTCGCGATAGATGGCCGCCTGCTCGAAGTCGAGGCGCTCCGAGGCGGCCTCCATCTCTGCGGTGAGCCGGTCGCGAACGGCCCGGCTGCGCCCTTCCAGGAAGCGGCACGCCTCGTCCACCAGCCTGCGGTAGTTCTCGAGGCCGATCTCGCCGGTGCAGGGCCCGGCGCAGCGCTTGATCTGGTAGAGCAGGCAGGGCCGGGTGCGGCTCTCATAGACGGCGTCGGAGCAGGTGCGCAGCAGGAAGGCGCGCTGGAGCGTGACCAGCGTGCGGT
>JALUTE010000136.1 GCA_027058255.1 Methyloligella sp.
CCCTCGTGTATCCGCTGGCGGATCAGTGGCACGTGGCGCTGACGCTGCGCACCGGCCATCTGAATGACCACGCGGGCCAGGTGAGTTTTCCAGGCGGCGGTCTGGAAGGCGGCGAGAGCCACGCCGAGTGCGTCATGCGCGAATTGGAAGAGGAGTTGGGCGTCGCGGGCGAGGCGGTCCGCATTGCAGGCCAGCTTGCCCCGGTATTCGTTTTTTCGAGCGGCTATCTCGTCGAGCCCTTCGTAGCCGTCGCCCCCGAACGGCCGCGATTTCGGCCCGATCCGTTCGAGGTCGAGCAGTTGCTGGAAGTGCCGGTCGCGCACCTCGTGGACGAGGCGAACTACCGCGTGCTAAGCCTGCGGCGCCGGGCGATCACCTATCGAGCGCCGGCCATCGCCTTCCACGGCTATCACATCTGGGGAGCCACCTGCATCATGCTGGGGGAGCTGATCGGGGTGTTGCGCAAAGCCATGCCAGCTTGCCCGCGAGCCACGGAGCCTCAATAATCGGCAGTGGAGCAGGCCTGCCCTGGACGACGGTGCATCCCACATACCTGAACGACCTCGATGGCCCGGAAGCACGCATTGCCTAATCGCCCGTCACCGCCGAGCAAGCCGACTTCGCGCGCCCCGTCGTCTCTCCAACGTCCGTCGATCGGGCGCCGCTGGACCGTGCGATGCGCGCTGGCCGTGCTGCTCGGCGCAGGCGGATTCGTATTCGCCGACTGGTGGCTCTGCCTGCCCGACGATGCCCGGGCCACCTACGTGGGAACCCAAGCCTGCATCGAATGCCACCAGGAGGCGTACGACCAGTGGAAGGGCTCGCACCACGACCTGGCCATGGACCGGGCGACGCCGGAGAGCGTGCTGGGCGATTTCAACGACGTCGCGTTCGAGCATTTTGGCGTCCGCTCGCGCCTGTACCGCCAGGACGGCAAGTACATGGTCTGGACCGAGGGGCCGGACGGCAAGATGCATGAGTATGAAATCAAGTACGTGTTCGGGTACACGCCGCTGCAGCAATACATGGTCGAATTCGACCGGCCGGCTGACATGCCGCCCAATGAAGTGGCCCGCTTGCAGGTGTTGCGCATCTGCTGGGATACCGAGCGCAAGCGCTGGTTCTACCTGCGGCCGCCGGATGTCGACGACAAGCTGGCCCCGAATGACCCGCTGCACTGGACCGGCGTCGCCCAACGCTGGAACAACATGTGCGCCGATTGCCATTCCACGGACTTGCAGAAGAACTATGACGCCGAAGCGAAGATCTACCACACCACGTTTTCGGAGATCCACGTCGGGTGCGAGGCCTGCCACGGGCCGGGCAGTTTGCACGTTGAGCTGGCCAAGGGAAAATCCCTGTTCTGGGACCGGAAACGCGGGTATGGACTGGCCGGTTTGACCGGCGATGCGCGCACCCAGATCCACGCCTGTGCTCCGTGCCATTCGCGCCGGCGCGTGGTGTATCCCGGATTCCGGCCGGGCGATGATTACTACGACTATTATGCCAACGAGCTGCTCGGGCGCACCACGTATCACGCCGATGGTCAGATCCTGGATGAAGTCTATGTGTACGCTTCGTTCATTCAGAGCAAAATGTACCACAACGGCATTCGTTGTACCGATTGCCACAATCCCCATAC
>JALUTE010000137.1 GCA_027058255.1 Methyloligella sp.
GCATAGGCGAGCGCGGCGCGCCAAGGCCCTGGCGCAAGCGGCCGGCGTGCCCATCAATGTCGCCGACTGCCCGGAGCTCTGCGACTTCATCATGCCGTCGATTCTGGACCGCTCGCCGCTGGTCGTGGCCATCTCCACCGCCGGCACCTCGCCCATGCTGGGGCGGATGATCAAGGCCCGGCTCGAGACCATGCTGCCGGCCGCCTATGGGCGGCTTTCGGCCTTTGTCGGCGCCTGGCGGGGCGAGGTGATGCGCCATGTGACGAGCCTCGACGATCGCCGACGCTTCTGGGAATGGGTGCTGGACGGGCCGGTGATGGACCTGGTGCTCGCCGGGCGCGAGAGCGAGGCGGAAGAGGCCATGCGCGAGGAGCTTGCCGCCCGCGCCGAGGGGCGCAAGCGGGAGAGCCGCGGCGAAGTCTATCTCGTCGGAGCGGGACCGGGCGACCCGGACCTTCTCACCTTCCGGGCGCTCCGGCTCATGCAACAGGCGGATGTGGTGCTCTACGACCGGCTGATCGGGGATGGCATTCTCAATCTCGTGCGCCGCGACGCCGAGCGCATCTATGTCGGCAAGCTGCCGCAGGATCACACGGTGCCCCAGGAGGAAATCTCCGAGATGCTGGTGCGCCTCGCCGAGCAGGGCAAGCGGGTGCTCCGCCTCAAGGGGGGCGACCCGTTCATCTTCGGCCGTGGCGGCGAGGAGATCGAGAAGCTGGCGCGCGCCGGCATTCCCTTCCAGATCGTGCCGGGGATCACCGCGGCCGCCGGATGCGCGGCCTATGCGGGCATCCCCCTCACCCACAGGGACCATGCCCAAGCCTGCATTTTCGTGACAGGGCACGGCAAGAACGGCCAACTCGACCTCGACTGGAAAACGCTCCTCCAGCCGCGCCAGACCATCGCCATC
This sequence comes from Methyloligella sp., assembly GCA_027058255.1. Lineage (GTDB taxonomy): Bacteria > Pseudomonadota > Alphaproteobacteria > Rhizobiales > JALUTE01 > JALUTE01. The sequence continues at coordinate 911 of JALUTE010000137.1, forward strand.
TACATGGGGCTTGCCCACCTTGCCGATCTGATGGCCGAGTTCATCGCCCGCGGCGCCGATCCGGAGCTGCCCGTCGCCGTCATCGACAAGGGCACGCGCCGCGACCAGAAGGTGGTGACAGGCACCCTTGCCACCATCGCCCAGGCAACTGCCGGCGCCGAGCTCAAGGGCCCGGCGATGATCATCATCGGAACCGTGGTGCGCCTGCGCGACACGCTGAAATGGTATGGCGCCGGCGAGCGGGCCGCGAGCGTGCCCGACGCGCAAAAGGCGAAGGCCGTGCTCGCCGGCCGCTAGGCCCCGCCATGCACCGCCCCTCTCGCCGCATCGTCCCGCGCGGGGCCCCGCGGGCACCGGCGCGGCGCAAAAAGTCCCGGATCGGCACCGCAACATGGCGTCTTGCGCCATGGCTGCAATGCATCCGGGACGACGAGAGGAGCGTTGCGTGGCCTTCGGGCTCAGGAGCCCTTGGCGGTGTTGATGCCGAAAATCGCATAGCCCGGGCAGAAACCGACAATCCCCGTCACGAGGGGAATGATGCCGATCCAGCCCCACACCGACGCAATGCCGGCAATCGGATAGCCCAGGGCGCCGCCAATGCTCGGCGTCATGAGCAGGAGAACGACGCCGACGATCACACGCAGAATCCGGTCGATCGCACCTTCGTTGATCTTCATGGCTTTCTCTCCTTTGGTTGTGCTCCATACCTGCGCGAGAGACGCCGACCTCCTGCGGACGGGCACTCGGTCTCCACCGGGCACTGCATCCCATCGGCCCGAAGGTCGATCCTCCTCATGCGCGGGTATCACCCGAAAACCGGCTCCGGCGAGACGGGTCCCGTCCCGAAGACAGATAGGGGGTGACTGACGCTCATCCTAGAGGGTTCGCAGCCGTCTGTCGGTGATCTTGTCACACAACCGGACGAGCGGGGCTCATGGCTCACACTTGCGCCAGCGTCCGAAGACCGCGCGGGTCGAGAATGCGCATCCGGCCGCGCTCGAGAGCGACGAGGCCGCGCGCCTCCAGGGCCTTGAGGCGGCGGCTCACCACCTCCCGCGCCGTGCCGAGATCGAGCGCGAGGCGTTGATGGGTGGCCTCGACCAGCCCGCCCTCCCCCGCGAGCGCGATCAGCCGTTCCGCCAGCCGCGCCTCGAGGGAGCGAAACGCCACCTCTTCCAGGAGGCCGATCAGATCGAGGATTCGCTTCGTCTGGATGGCGAAGACGGTTTCGCGAAAGGCGGGGGACGCTTCGACGAGGGCACGGAACGCGCGCCGGCCGAGCGCGACGCCTGCAAGCGCCGTCTCGGCAACGCCCTCGGCCTGGAACCGCACATCGTTGAGCAGGCAGGCCACCGTCATCACGCAGGCCTCGCCCGGCCCCACGCGATAGAGCGTGATCTCCCGACCGCTCTCCGAGACCATGCGCACCCGCACCACACCCTCGCAGAGGAGGGCGAGCCGCTCGCAGGCCTCGCCCGGGCGGAACAGCACCGAGCCCGCCGGCGCCGCAAAAGGGCGGGCCTCGGCGGCAATCACCCGCTCCCCCGCCGCATCGAGACCCGGAATCCCGGTCATGCCGGCCGAATGTGCGTCATGTCCCATCACCCGCCAGTCTAGGCCGGCGCGTGGCCGCCCGGCAACTCGGCCCGCCCCGTCAGTGGGACATCAGGACCGGCGCGGTCATGTGCTCCAGGATATGCTCCGTGGCACCGCCGAAGACGAACTCGCGCAGCTTGGAGTGCCCATAGCCGCCCATGACCAGAAGGTCGCTGCCATGGTCGGCGAGACGCGAGAGCAGCTCGTCGCCAATGCCGATCTCCGAGGTGATGGTATGCGTGGCCTCGATGGCGATGTCATGGCGCGCCAGCGCCTCGGCGAGTGCGCTGCCCGGAAGATCATTGCCACTGCCATCGCTGTTGCCGTCCGGCGGGTTGACCCAGAGCACGCGCACCATCTTGGCGCTCGCCAAGAGCGGCACCGCGTCGAACACGGCCCGCGCCGCCTCGCGACTCGCATTCCATGCCACCATCGCATGATCGCCAACGGTGGGAAAACGGCCGAGGGCCGGCACGATGAGCACGGGACGGCCCGATTCCATGAGGGCACGCTCGGGAACCTCGCGACGCTCCGGCGACACGGCGTCGGTCATCTGCCCACACATGATGAGATCGGCCACGCGGCCGTGCTCGATGACGATATGCGCCACGTCCCAGCCGCGGGATTCGATCATGCGCCACTCGGAGACGAAGGTCTCCGCCTTGAGCTTGTCGGTGAACAGTGCCTTCACCCGCTCGCCCTCCTCGCGGGCCAGGCGGCGCTGGCGCTCGATCACCTCCGCCGGCACATCGAGCGCAATGGCCGGTGCGACGAACAGGCGGGGAATGACATAGAGGCCGATGAGATGCGCGTCCGACTTGCGCGCGACGGCGGCAGCGGCCTCGATCAGTTGCGGCGCCCTGTCCTCGCCGTCGAGATAAACGAGAATGGTCCTGTAGCCCATGATCCGACCTCCCGTGAGCCGCCCTCTCGGCTCCCATGATCCCCGGCGTGTCGCCCCGCCTGCAATGCACGCCCCGACTGTAGGCAGCCCCTCTTCGCCCCTCCTTGACCTCGGTCAATGGCGCTCGACGAAGCTGGCCATGACCTTCTTGGTGCCCGCCTTCTCGAAATGGATGAGGAGCTTGTTGCCGTTGACCTCGGCAATGGCGCCATAGCCGAACTTCTGGTGAAAGACGCGCTCGCCCACCGCATAGTCCACAGCGCCCGCCCCGTCGCGAGCGACGATCTCGCCCTCGATGACAGGCGGGGCGGCGTGCGCGGTGCGGGCGCGGGCGGCCCGGGCGCGGGCCCGCCTCGCCTCGCCCTGGCGCGCCCGGGCGCGCTGCCAGCCGGGGGTCTCATAGGCGCCCGCAAAGCCGGCCCCCGCCTCGCGCACCGCATAGTCGCAATAGCCGCCGGCGCTCGCGCTCTCCTCCACGCGCACATGATCGCCGGGCAGCTCGTCGACGAAGCGTGACGGCAGGGCCGTCTGCCAGAGGCCGTGCACCCGCCGGTTCTGGGCAAAGGAGACGACGGCCCTGAGGCGCGCGCGGGTGAGGCCCACATAGGCAAGCCGCCGCTCCTCCTCGAGCCCGGCCTCGCCCGCCTCGTCCAGATGGCGCTGATGGGGAAAGAGCCCCTCCTCCCAGCCGGGCAGGAACACCGTGTCGAACTCCAGCCCCTTGGCCGCATGCAGGGTCATCAGGCTCACCCGGTCGCCATCCTCGCCCGCCTCCGCGTCCATCACCAGCGAGACATGCTCGAGAAACCCCTCGAGGCTGTCGAACTCGCCCATGAAGCGGACGAGCTCCTTGAGGTTCTCGAGCCGCGCATGCGCCTGCGGGCTCTTGTCCGCCTGCCACATGGCGGTGTAGCCGGACTCGTCCAGAACGTGCTCGGCAAGCTCGGTGTGCGCCATGGCCTCGGCCATGGCCCGCCAGCGCTCGAAGGCGGCGATGAGATCGCGCAGGGCCTTGCGCGGGCGCGGGCCGATTTCCTCGGTCTCCACCATCTCCCGCGCCGCCTGGAAGAGGGGGATGGCGCGGGCGCGGGCATGGGCGTGCAGCTTCTGGACCGTTGCCTGGCCAAGGCCCCGCCGGGGCGTGTTGATGATGCGCTCGAAGCGCAAATCGTTCACCGGATTGCGGGTCACATCCAGATAGGCGATGGCGTCGCGGATCTCCTGGCGCTCATAGAAGCGCGGCCCCCCGATGACCCGGTAGGGCAGGCCGAGGGTCATGAAGCGATCCTCGAAGGCGCGCATCTGGAAACTCGCCCGCACCAGGATGGCGATCTCGTTCAACGCATGGCCCCGGCGCTGCAGCGCCTCGATGTCCTCGCCAACGGCGCGCGCCTCCTCGCCGTCGTCCCAATGGGCGCGCACGAGCACCGCCTCGCCCTCCTCGGCATCGGTGAACAGGGTCTTGCCGAGCCGGCCCCGATTGTGGGCGATGAGGCCGGAGGCGGCAGCGAGGATATGGCCTGTCGAGCGGTAATTGCGCTCGATGCGGATCACCTTCGCGCCTGGAAAATCCGCCTCGAAGCGGAGAATATTGTCCACCTCCGCCCCGCGCCAGCCATAGATGGACTGGTCGTCGTCGCCGACGCAGCAGATGTTGTGGCTCGCCTGGGCCAGGAGCCGCAGCCAGAGATATTGCGCCACATTGGTGTCCTGATACTCGTCCACCAGCATGAAGCGAAAGCGGCGCTGATATTTGGCGAGGACGTCCGGATTCTCCTGGAAGAGGCGCAGGCATTCGAGCAGCAGATCGCCGAAATCGACGGCGTTGAGCGCCTTGAGGCGCTTCTGATAGGCCGCATAGAGGTCCGCGCCGCGCCCATTGGCGAAGGCATAGGACTCACCGGCCGGCACCTTGTCGGGCCTGAGGCCGCGGTTCTTCCAGCCATCGACGAGACTCGCCAGCAGCCGCGCCGGCCAGCGCTTGGGGTCGATCTTCTCCGCCTCGATGAGCTGCTTCATGAGCCGGAGCTGATCGTCGGTGTCGAGAATGGTGAAATCGGACGAGAGGTCCACCAGCTCGGCATGACGGCGCAGCAGGCGCGCCCCGATGGCATGGAAGGTGCCGAGCCACGGCATGCCCTCCATCGCCTCCTCGCCGATGAGGGCGCCGATGCGCGCCTTCATCTCCCGCGCCGCGTCG
>JALUTE010000138.1 GCA_027058255.1 Methyloligella sp.
CGAGCATCTTGACCGGCTGCCAGGGCCGCTCGAATCCCTCCATGCCGGCGATGCGGTCGGCGAGATGGCCGACGAACAGGTCATAGAGGTCGGCGCGGTTGTATTCCTTGAAGACGAGGAAATTCTTGATCATCAGGAAGGCGGGGCCGTAGATGCCCGCCGGCATCAGCAGGAAGGCGCGCTCGTCCAGCCGCTCGGGCAGGAAGGCGCGATCGAAGGTGCGCCGGAAGCCGAGCGCCACCCACTCGCGAATGGTGCGTGCATGGCGCGGCCCCTCCAGCGCGCAATCGAAGTCTCTCGGCACCCGCACCTCATAGCCCCAGGTCTTTCCCGCCTGCCACCCCTTGTCGCGGAGCTGCTTGGCTGCCGAGGCGAGGGCGTCCGGCACCGAGGTCCAGACGTCGGCGCGCGCATCGCCGTCGAAATCCACCGCGTGGCGATAGATGTCGGACGGCATGAACTGGGTGAGGCCCATGGCGCCCGCCCAGGAGGCGCGGTGGCGGCGCATCTTCTCGAGGGTCACATGGCCGTCCTCGACGAGTCTCAGCGCGAACAGGAGCTCGGCGCGGAAATAGCGCTTGCGCCGGCCGAGATAGGCTTCCGTTGCGAGCGCGCGAATGGGATCGTGCTTGAGCTTCCACTCGCCGAAACTCGTCTCCCGGCCCCAGATCGCCAGCACCACCGAGGGCTGAACGCCGAACCGCTCGGCGGTGCGCTGCAGCGTGGTGCGGTGCGCCGCCAGCAGGTCGCGCCCTTTCTGGGTGAGCCAGGCGAGGACCTTCTCGCTCATATAGCGGCCGGGCGGCTTGATGAACTCGGCCTGGCCCTTGACCTTGCGCGCCTTGCGGTGTTTGCCGGGCAGGACGAGATCGGGAAGGGAAAGGTTGGGCGTCACGCCCTCGAAGGCGGCCTCGAAGGTGGCGCGCCGGATGCCCATGCGCCGGGCGTCGGGCCACAGATCGCGCTCGAGCCAGATGCGAAAGCCGCGCTCGATATCGCCCGCCGCCATGGCCGGCGGCGCGGCGAGCACGAGCAGGGATACAACGAGGGCGAGCAGCATCGGCAGGGCCAGCGGGCGAGCGCGCACCGCAATGCACGCCGGGAGACGGCGGCGTGCCGCGCGTCCCGGTCCGACACTCCAGCCTCTCATGCCTCACCCCGTCTTGCCTGCCTCAGGTCCAGAATGCACCGAAATGCCGTGACGCGAGGCTGTCAGTGCCCGCATCCTTGCCGTGCATCCTGCGCGCAGGACCTTAATCTAAGATGATTATGGACGGAATTGAGGCCCCAAGAGCGGGGGCCGTCGCTGCGCGCGCCGGCGCGCGGCGCATCGCGGCCCGGCTTCCGGTACAAGGCGCAGATCGGCCGGCTACGAGGCAAGGCGCAGATCGGCGAGCCGCTCCTCCCAGGCGAGGGCGTGGGCGACGATGGTGTCGAGATCGTCGAAGGCGGGCCGCCAGCCGAGCGCCTCGCGGATGCGCCGGGCATCGGCCACCAGCGCGGCCGGGTCGCCCGGGCGGCGCGCCGCCATCCGCACCGGAAAATCGCGCCCCGAGGCGGTCCGGACCGCCTCGATCACCTCCAGCACCGAATGCCCCCGGCCATAGCCGCAATTGTAGACCTCGAAGGTGCCCG
>JALUTE010000139.1 GCA_027058255.1 Methyloligella sp.
ATCTACTTCAAGGCGAAGTCCAGACCGTCCTTCGCCTTGAAGTAGATCGCGAGATCCAGATATTCCTGCGGGAACCAGAAGGCGTTGAAATACTTGGCCGCGTCGTACATCTCGTCGAGCGAGGCGCCGCTCGCCGCCAGGAGCTGCAACATGCCGAGCAGCGCCATGCCGTGATTGCAATCGGGAAACGCGGTGGAGTTGCCGCAGCAGGGGCGATAGGCATTGCGCGCGACGGTAAGGACGCGGGCCTGCTGCTCGGGGGTCAGCGTGACGATCTCCGACTTGGCGTAGATCTTCATGACGGGCCGCTTGGCGATGGTCCAGCCGCCGGTCGAGGCGAAGCTCGCGATCTGGTCCTTGCCGATGGTGACCATCTCGCCCTTCTCCAATATGGAATTCTTGTTGGCGAGCCCCAGCGCCCAGAACAAGTTGAGCAGGAAATAGGAATTCTTGCGGGTGATGGTGATGGGCTCGTCCAGCCCCTCGGTCAGGATGAGCAATTGCTTGGGCGTGAGCGGTGCTCCGGCCCGAATATAGACCTGCTTGAACAAATCGAGGTCGATCACTCCGTCCTCGACCAGCTTGCGGCCGATCCCGCCATAGCGCGCCCTGATGGTGAAGCCCTCGTCCGGATTGATCCGGCGGATGAGCGACGCGAGACTCGGCCGCGCCGTTGCGCTGCGCGGCGCGACGGTGCGCTCGGCAACGCGCGTCTGCGAGAAGCCGAACTTGTATTGCGGCGGCAGTTTCGGAAGGGCGTAGAGCGCTGCGACGAACAGCCCCCCGATCGCCAGCGGCACCAGCACGCGGCCCCGGCCGGGCTCGCACACGCCCAGTGCCGTGCGGGCGGAGCTGCGGACGGAGAGCAGCAGGAGAGCGACGGCCAGCGCCTTGATCTCCAGCCCCTGAAAGGGGAACGCCGCCAGGGAGCCGGAAATGCCGAGCAGGGGCAACAGCCACGCGCCGCACACCGGGCATCCGCTGGCGATGGCGCCGAAGGCCGCCCCTGCGGCACCGCCGCCGGCCGCCGCAGCCGTCGTGCCCATATGCCGCGCCAGATTGTGGGCGATCATCGCGGCCGAGATGCCGAAAAGAGCGGCAGTCGCCAGGCTCAGCCCGATCGACATCCAGACATAGAGCGCGCTGTTCTGCGCGAAAAAGATCGTGAACGTCGTGGACTGGGAAAAGATCACGTAGTCCAGGGCCAGATAGTTGAGACCGACGCTCAGCGCCAGAACGAGATAGGTCGCGTTGGCGAGCACCGATCTCACGCCCATGACGGTCATGCGCTCTCTCCCCTACATGCTGTGCGGCTGATAGAAGATGCCGTTCGCCCGCTGCAGCTCGCGGATGTAGCGGACGATCTTGAGAACGTCGCGCTTCGGCGTTCCGATCTTCGGCATGTCGCCGAAGTTCCAGTGATGCGAGCGCACGCCCATCCGTGCCGCGCGGATGAAGGCCTCGTCCGCGTGATGGCCAGGATTGTAGATCTTGTGCACCAGGGGTGGCGCCTTGTCCGACCCGCCGGCATTCTCGCCATGGCAGGAGGCGCAATTGGCCTTGAACAGCGCGCGGCCCTCCAGGGCGACCGGCGAGAGCTGCGGCACACGCACGTCGACCACCGTGACGTTCTTGCTCTCGCCCCGCATCGCGATCACCGCCACGCCGCCGGCGAGCACGCTCACGATCAGGAGCGGCATGAGTTTGGCTTTGATTTTCTCGAGCATCGGGGGTCTCTCTTCGATTGGATCGGGTCCGTCCATCTCACGCCTGGACATTGAACCAGGTGATCATGCCGGCCTGGGCATGCTCCAGGGTGTGGCAGTGGAACGCCCACTTGCCGGGATTGTCGGCGACGAAGGCGAGGGACACCTTGTCGCGCGGAAAGATCAGCTCGGTGTCGCGCCATGGCGCTCCCTTCACCGGCTTGCCGTTCTGCGCGATGACGCGGAAATGATGCCCGTGCGCATGCATGGGATGGGGAAAGGCCGTCTGGTTGTGAAGCGTCATGACGACGGTGCGCCCCCTCTCCACGTCGAAGATGGGTTTGTCGCCGATCCCGACCTCACCATTGAGGGCCCAGACCTGGCCATTGTCCACGAGCTCGCGAATGGACATGGTCTTGCCGCGATAGCGCGCCGAGCGCATGCCGCCCATGGCGCCGCCCTCGAGGGCGATGTCGATCCGATACGCGTCCGAAAGCGACAGCCTGTCGGAGAGCGGATTGTCGGCGAGGCGGGAAACTGGGGCTCGGCCTGCCCGCGTGGCGGAGGGCTTCTCTCCATAGCGGAACCTGGCGAGATCGACCGGCAGGTCCTGCCCCGCCTCGACAAGGGAGACCTCCGAGCCGGCCGGCAGGCTGGCGTCGAGGGCGAGGTCCACCCGCTGGGCCGGTGCGAGATAGATGGGGCGCTCGCCCGTCTCGAGCGGCGCAACGGGCTGGCCATCGAGGGCGATGATGGTCGCGCTCTGTCCGCGCAGCGTCAGCGAGAGGATGCGGGCATTGCAGCAATTGACGAGTCTGAGCCGCACGCGCTCGCCGGGGGTGAGCGGCAGGACGGGCTGATAGCGCCCGTTCACGGTCGGCCAGTTGCCATAGCGCCCGCCATGGGACCAGTCGCCCATATTCGTGAAGCTCGCCGCGTCGATTTGCCCGTCGCGCCGCAGCCGCCAATCGTCGATCACCAGCGTGAGGTCGCGGTCGAATGCGGGTGCCTCCTTCTCCTCCACGATCAGAATGCCGTAGAGGCCGCGCGCCACCTGCTCATAGGTCTGAATGTGCGGATGATACCAGAAGGTGCCCGCATCGGGCGGCGTGAACACATAGTCGAAACTCTCGCCAGGCGCGACGGCCTTCTGGGTGAGGCCCGGAACTCCGTCCATGGCGTTGGGCGTGCGCACGCCGTGCCAGTGGATCGAGGTCGGCTGGGAGAGCCTGTTGACCAGCCGCACCCGCACCTCTTCGCCCTGGCGCACCCGCAGCTCCGGCCCCGGCACCGTGCCGCCATAGCCCCAGATGTCCGTGGCCGGGCCCCAGCGGCCCTTGAGCCGTGCCTTTCCGGGCCGCGCCTCGAGGATGGTGAAGCCGTCCTGTTCCTTGCCGCCGAAGGCAAGGCGCGGCAACAGCATGGCGCCCGCCCCCGCGCCGGCAAGCTGGAGGAATTGGCGTCTGTTCATGGTCATGAACCTGTGGGGCATGAGCCTCTCGGATTTCCGCAAGGTTGGGCTGTCAGCCCGCTTCGCTTTTCCACCCGCACGGCGTTCCCCGGTGCAGCCGCCCGCCGCGTCCCTGGCAGGCCGGTGGCGCCATTCTGCCGCATGGCTGCCCGGACGCGCCGGCCCGCCACGATGCAAGGGAACCTAATCATTCCAGTTGCTAGAAGGTCAAGGCGTGCCGCCCCATCTCGGGCCGCGGCACCGGCGCGCAGGCAGCCGGCGCCCTCGCCGCCCTGTTGCGCGAGGTCGAAATCGTACCGGTAGCCGACGATGAAGAACTACTCGAAGCTGTCCTCGCCGCTCGGGCCCTGACCCGCGGCGCCGCGCACGGTACGCCGAAGGGGAGCGCAGGACCCGGCAGAGCCGAAACAAGAAGCGGATGGTGGAGCCGAGGGGAATCGAACCCCTGACCTCGTGAATGCCATTCACGCGCTCTCCCAACTGAGCTACGGCCCCATCAGGGTTGGGATGGGCTCGCGCCTGCCACGCGGCCGAGCAGCGCACCGAGTGTCCGGGCGCCTCTCCGCGGAGGCGGCGCTGCGCCCGATTAACTAGGCCGAGCGGGCCACGGGATCAAGGGCAAATCCGCCCCGCGCCCCGCGACCGCCTGCCGCCGCGCCGCCGCGTCAGGCTTCGTCTTCCTTCTTGGGCAGGGGCGCGTCGATGATGCCGGTCACATCGTCGTCGCCATCGTCCGTCTCGAGGAAGGTCTCGTCGCCTTCGCTTGTCGCAATATCCGTGTCGGCGACCTCGATGTCGGCGAGATCGTCGTCCACCACCTCGGCCACAGCCGGCTCCTCCGGATCGGCGACCGTCGCAGCGACCACCGGATCCGCCACGGGCTCCGGCGCCGTCGCCTCGACGACTTTCTCCGCCTCGGGCTCGGGTTCTTCCGCCTTCGGCTTCTCGAGCACCAGCGTGGTATTGCACATCGGGCAGACGATCGGATCGCGACCCAGATCGTAGAACTTGCCCCCGCAGGCCTCGCAGGTGCGCTTCGTGCCTCTGTCCGCTTTTTTCGCCATGGCCAATCGCGCCTCTTCCTGGCAGAGCATCGTGACGATGCAAGGCCCCCGGCCGGAGCCTCGCCCTGTTCATAGCGGCCCCATTGCCACGGGCCGGGGGCGCTGTCAAAAGCAAATCGACCGCTTGAGGCCGTGCGCCGCGCGCGGCCACCCCGCGCCCGGCACGCCTTGCGCATTGACACGGGCGGCGAGCAGAGGCTCAATGGCGTGCGCCCCCCCGCCGGGCGGCGCCTGGCGAGGGGATCAGCCCGGCACCACCGCCAGTGCAGCGCCCGCTTGTCCGCGGTCTCCCCGGATGTCCGTAATCGCCCCGCATCTCCGCAATCGCCCCGCATCTCCGCAACCGCCATGAGCCGACGGTCATGACACAGCCTCTGACGGCCCTCGAGGCCGCTCCGCTCTCGGGCCATGTGCGCCTTCCGGGCGACAAGTCGATCTCCCATCGGGCGCTCATCCTCGGAGCGCTGGCAACCGGGCGCACCACCATCACGGGCCTCTTGGAGAGTGCCGACGTCATGGCGACGGCACAGGCGCTCATGTCCCTTGGCGTGCCCATAGAGCGGGCGGGCGGCGCCGGGAGCGCCGACTCGGCGCAAGCGCAAGACGGGAGCTGGCGCGTGCTCGGGCGCGGCGTCGGCGGCCTGATCGCACCCGAGCGGGCGCTCGATTTCGGCAATTCCGGCACGGCCGTGCGGCTGATGATGGGCGCCATTGCGGGCCATGCCATCACCGTGCGGCTCGAGGGCGACGCCTCCCTGTCGCGCCGTCCCATGGGCCGGGTGCTCACCCCCCTGCGGCGCATGGGGCTCGCCGTGCGGGCAGAGGCGGGCGCGGGCGGCGAGGCCGCCGACCGTCTGCCCCTCACCCTCACCGGCACCGAGGACCTGGTGCCCATCACCTATGCGCTTCCCGTCGCCTCGGCCCAGGTCAAGTCGGCCATCCTGATCGCCGGCCTCGCCACGCCGGGCGAGACCACCGTGATCGAGGCGACGCCGACGCGCGACCATACCGAGCGCATGCTCGCCTGGCTCGGGGCCGACATTCGCACCGCGCCGTCCGGGGCCGATGGCGCGGGCCGCGCTGTCACGGTGCGCGGCGGGGTCGAGTTCGAGGGCCGCCCCCTCGACATTCCGGGCGATCCGAGCTCGGCGGCGTTTCTCGCCGCGGCGGCGGCGATCGTGCCGGGCTCCGACGTCACGCTGGCCAATGTGCTCGTCAACCCGACGCGCATCGGTTTCTATGAGACGCTCGCCGAGATGGGCGCCGAGATCGCTTTCGAGAACAGGCGCGAGGCCTGCGGGGAGCCGGTGGCCGATCTCACGGTGCGCCATCGCCCCGGGGCGCTGAAAGGGGTGCGCGTGCCGGCGGAGCGCGCCCCGTCCATGATCGACGAATATCCCGTGCTCGCCATCCTCGCCGCCATGGCCGAGGGGGAGACGCGCATGGAGGGGCTGGCGGAGCTCAGAGTGAAGGAGAGCGACCGGCTGGCGAGCACCCTGGCGGGGCTGGAGGCGGTCGGCGTGCCGGCGCGGATCGAGGGCGACACGCTCATCGTCGCCGGCTCGGGCGGCGCGCGCGTGCGCGGTGGCGGGCCGGTCGCCACCCACATGGACCATCGCATCGCCATGGCCTTTCTCACCCTCGGGCTTGCGAGCGAGCGCGGCATCACGGTGGATGATGTGTCCATGATCGAGACCAGCTTTCCGTCATTTCGCGGCCTGATGGAGCGCCTTGGCGCGACCTTCGAGACCCCGGCCGGCAATGGCGCCCCGGCCGGCAATGGCGCCCCGGCCGGCGAGGGCGCTCCGGCCCGCACCGCTTCCCGGTCCCCGTCCGCGAAAACGCCGGACGCCGCATCCGCGCGCCCCCTGGTGATCGCCATCGACGGCCCGGCGGCCTCGGGCAAGGGCACGCTCGCCCGCCGCCTCGCCGCCCATTATGGTCTGAGACATCTCGACACGGGGGCCCTCTATCGGGCCGTCGCCCGGGACGTGCTCGCCGCCGGGGCCGATCCCCACGATGTGGCGGCAGCCGTGGCCGCGGCCGAGGCCATCGACCCCGACAGCCTCGACGATCCGGCCTTGCGTGCTCCGGGCATCGGCGAGGCCGCCTCCATCGTCGCCCGCATTCCGCAGGTGCGCGAGGCCCTGCTCGCCTATCAGCGCCGTTTCGCCGCAACGCCGCCCGGCGCGGTGCTCGACGGGCGCGACATCGGCACCGTGGTCTGCCCCGATGCCACCGTGAAGCTGTTCGTCACCGCGTCACCGCAAGAGCGCGCCCGCAGGCGTCACCGTGAGCTCCGGGAGGCAGGCTCCGACATGTCGCCCGAGGACGTGCTGGCAGAGATCGAGCGGCGCGATGCCCGCGACAGCGCCCGGGCGGTCGCTCCGCTGGTGCCGGCGGACGACGCGCACTTGCTCGATACGACGGATTTGGATATAGAAGCGGCATTCGAACTCGCCGTTGGACTGATCGACGAGAAGACCGGCCAATGAAGGGTGCGCCCGCGCCTCCGAGGTCCGCCGAGACCGGGGGCAGGGGGGCGTGCTCTTTATACGTATTGCATATCTATGGACGTATGGCGTGGGCCGGCCATTGCCGTTGATGAGCCCGAGAGGACTCCGAACAGGTCGCGACGCGTGCCCCGCACGCCCGCAGACGGGCTTGTGCGGCACACGGGGCCCCGGCGGCGATGGTATCAACCCCCAGCAGGTGCTGGAGGCGGATGGGTTTTCGCGCGTGGGGTCCAAGGCGACCGGCCCGGCGCGCGCGGACCCGGGCATTGACCCCCGATCGGACATTGGCCGCGACAGGGGTTGAAACGGACGTGCTTCCGCCGACATGCGCCGATGTGACCGAGCGAACAGGAGTTTTGATGAGCGCTAGCCAAGGTGAGTCCCAAGTGGAGCTCAACCCTTCGCGCGAGGATTTCGCTGCCCTCCTCGAAGAGACCTTCGATACAGAGACCCTCCAGGAAGGAACCGTGGTCAAGGGCACGGTGATCGCCATCGAGAAGGATCTTGCGGTGATCGACGTCGGCCTGAAGACCGAGGGCCGCGTGCCATTGAAGGAGTTCGCGACGCCGGGCTCGGAGCCCGACATCAAGGTCGGTGACGAGGTGGAGGTCTATCTCGAGCGGGTCGAGAATGCGCTCGGCGAGGCGGTCCTCTCGCGCGAGAAGGCGCGGCGCGAGGAAAGCTGGGCACGGCTCGAGGAGAAGTTCAAGGCGGACGAGAAGGTCGAGGGGCTCATCTTCAACCGGGTCAAGGGCGGCTTCACGGTCGATCTCGACGGTGCGGTGGCCTTTCTGCCGGGCAGTCAGGTCGACATCCGCCCCGTGCGCGACATCACGCCGCTGATGAACGTGCCCCAGCCGTTCCGCATCCTGAAGATGGATCGCCGGCGCGGCAATATCGTCGTCTCGCGCCGCTCCATCCTTGAGGAGACGCGCGCCGAGCAGCGCTCGGAGATCGTCGCCAAGCTACAGGAGGGCCAGGTCATCGAGGGGGTGGTGAAGAACCTCACCGACTATGGCGCTTTCATCGATCTTGGCGGCATCGACGGCCTTCTGCATGTGACGGACATGGCCTGGCGCCGTGTGAGCCACCCGAGCGAGATCGTCAATGTGGGCGATACGGTCAAGGTGCAGATCATCCGCATCAACAAGGAGACCCAGCGCATCAGCCTGGGCATGAAGCAGCTCGAGGCCGATCCCTGGAAGGATGTCGAGACCAAATATCCCGTGGGGAGCCGGGTCAAGGGCCGCGTCACCAACATCGCCGACTATGGCGCCTTCGTGGAGCTGGAGCCGGGTGTCGAGGGGCTGGTGCACGTCTCGGAGATGAGCTGGGTGAAGAAGAACATCCACCCCGGCAAGATCGTCTCCACGAGCCAGGAGATCGAGGTCGAGGTGCTGGAGGTGGACCCGCAGAAGCGGCGCATCTCCCTCGGCCTCAAGCAGTGCCAGGACAACCCCTGGGTGTCCTTCGCGGCGACTCACCCCAAGGGCACCATCGTCGAGGGCACCATCCGCAACATCACCGAGTTCGGCATGTTCATCGGCCTTGAAGGGGGCATCGACGGCATGGCCCATCTGTCGGACCTGGACTGGAACCGGCCCGGCGACGAGGTCATCAAGGAGTACAAGAAGGGCGACGTGGTCAAGGCGGTGGTGCTCGACGTCGACCCGGACAAGGAGCGCATCTCCCTCGGCATCAAGCAGGTGGAGGGCGACCCGTTCGACGAGGTGGCCAAGCTGCGCAAGGGCGCGACCGTCACCTGCGAGGTGCTCGCGGTCCAGGACAATGGCATCGAGGTGCGCATTGCCGACACGGACGTCACGGCCTTCATCAAGCGCTCGGACCTCTCCCGCGACCGCTCCGAGCAGCGCCCGGAGCGTTTCGCGCCCGGCGAGAAGGTGGATGCCACCATCACCCAGATCGACCGCTCCGGCCGCCGGGTCAACCTTTCGATCCGCGCCCGCGAGATCAAGGAGGAGAAGGAGGCCGTCGCGCAATATGGCTCGACCGACTCCGGCGCCTCCCTGGGCGACATTCTGGGTGCCGCGCTGAAGAAGAAGGAGGGCGGCGAGAGCGAGGGCGATACGGCCGACTGACGGGCCGGCCGCGCTTTGGTCGCATGCTGCGCGCGGCACGCGCTCCCCGCGCAGCCGCGCCGCTGCCGGAAAGGGTGTGAGCTGCCGGATGGGGCGAGACAGGACGGTGCGGCTTCGGGCATCCGCGCGCGAAAGGTCCGCCTTCAAGGTCTCTGAGAGCCGTTGTCCTATCGATTTCCAGTGATCGTCCGCAAGAAGAGATCGTTGACCACGCAGGTGTGAGATGACGCTCGAGGCCGATGCCGTGCTGGATCGCAGACGCCTGCGCCGCCGCCTGATGCGCTGGCGGATCGCCGCGATCATTCTCGCCTTTCTCGCCCTCCTGGTCCTCGTCGTCCAGGACGAGGAGCTCGCGGCCAGCATGGGCTTCGGCGAGCATATCGCCCGCATCAAGGTCGAGGGTCTGATCCGTGAGAACGCCAAGCGCATCGAGCTGATCGACAAGCTCGCCAAGGCGGGCAATGTCCGCGCCGTCATCGTCTACATCAACAGCCCCGGCGGGACGACGGTGGGTGGGGAGAGCCTGTTCGTGGCGCTGCGCAAGCTCTCCAAGAAGAAGCCGGTCGTCGCCGTGTTCGGCACCATCGCCACCTCTGCGGCCTATATCGTCGGCCTCGCCACCGACCATATCGTGGCGCGCGGAAACACCATCACCGGCTCGGTCGGCGTCATCTTCCAGTGGGCCGAGGTGCACCAGCTTCTCCAGAAGCTCGGGGTCACGGTGCGGGAGGTGAAGAGCGGCGCGTTGAAGGCCAACCCGTCCATGTTCGCGCCCCTCGACGAGAAGGGGCGGGCGCTGGCGCAGGAGATGGTGGCCGAGTCCCAGCGCTGGTTCGTGGACCTCGTGCGCAAGCGCCGCAGCATCGATCCCGCATCCGTTCCCGGCCTCGAGGACGGGCGGATCTATTCCGGCCGCCAGGCTCTGCGGCACCGTCTCATCGACGCGACCGGCGGCGAGAAGGCCGCCATTGCCTGGCTGGAGAAGGAGCGCAAGATTGCCAAGGGGCTGAGTGTGGTCGAGTGGACGATCGACGGCGATGGCGAGCTCTCCTGGGTCAAGGGCGCCGCATCGGCCCTGGCGAGCCTCCTCGCACAGGCCGCGCCCCGGATCGCCGGCATTCTGGCCGAAATTGCGGAGGTTCAGCGGATACATCTTGACGGGCTCTTGTCCATTTGGCACCCTCGCTAGAATAAAAGTCGAAAAAACAAGGAGATGATCTTTCCGTCCAAGGAGTCCGGCTCGCCCCGGGGGCTCCAGCCTGCCGATGACACCGAGAGCGCATGAAGGGCGCGGCCGGCCGGAAGCGGCGCGAGCGAGCGGGACGAAGGGACGCCGGCACGCCCGGTCTCGATGCCGCGAGACACCCGGGGGCGGCCCCGTCCAGTTGCGAGAGGCCCGATTGATGATCAAGTCCCAGCTCATTCAGAAAATCGCCACCGCCAATCCCCATCTCCTGCGCCAGGACGCGGAGCGGGTCGTCAATGTCATTCTGGACCAGATCGTGGACGCCCTGGCGGCCGGGCGGCGTGTGGAGCTTCGCGGTTTCGGCGCCTTCACGACCAAGTTCCGCCCCCCTCGCAAGGCGCGCAATCCGAGAACCGGCAAGCCCGTTTTCGTGCCCGAGAAGTACACGCCCGCCTTCAAGACCGGCAAGGAGCTGAAAGAGCGTCTCAACCCGGCCTTCGCTGCGGCAAAGACCAAGCCGAGGAAGGCGAGCCGAACCAAGACGGCGGCGAAGAGGGTCAGGAAGCGCTAAGCGCACAGTCCCTCGGTGCGCGGTGGCGGCATCCGGCGTGATGGAGAGAGAAGCGGGCGAGCGAGGCATAGCGTGCTGAAGAAGATCATCTGGCTGCTCGTGGCCTTTCCCGCGGCGGTGCTCGTCGTCACCCTGGCGGTGGCCAATCGGCATATCGTGCGCCTGGTGCTCGACCCGTTCGAGCCCCAGGCGCCGATCATCTTCCTGGAGCTGCCGTTCTTCGCCTATCTTTTTGCGGCGCTCATCGCGGGCATCGTTCTCGGCGGTGTCGCGACCTGGATGAGCCAGAGCAAATGGCGGCGCATGGCCCGCGAGCATCTTCAGGAGTCCCTGAGATGGAAGGCCGAGGCCGACCGGCTGGCGCGCGAGCGCGATGCAGGCGTTGCCGCCCCTGCCGTCCCTGCCGGCGCGGCGCGGCTTTCGCATTCCCGCTGAACCCCCTGGCCTGGGCGAGGGAGGATCCCCATATGGTGGAGCAATCCACGGAGAGGCGACAGGCAGGCGGCCCTGCATGGCGGTTGAGGTGAAAATCTGCGGCATTCGCGACGAGGCGGCCCTCGATGCCGCCCTGGACGGTGGGGCGCGTCTCGTCGGCCTTGTCTTCTATCCGCCAAGCCCGCGCCATGTGGACCTCGCCACCGCCGCGCGCCTCGCCGAACGCGCCCGCGGCCGGGCGAGCGTGGTCGCGCTCCTGGTCGATCCCGACGATGCCGAGGCGGACGAGATCGCGCGGCACTTGCGCCCGGACATGATCCAGCTCCACGGCCAGGAGAGCCCGGAGCGGGTCGCTGCGCTCAAGGCGCGCCTCGCCCTGCCCGTCATCAAGGCGGTCAAGGTCGCGACGGCCCGCGACGCGGCCGAGGCGGAGCGCTTCCGGGGCGTTGCCGACATCATCCTGTTCGACGCCAAACCGCCGGCCACCCAGCCTGCCGCGCAGGAAGAGGGTGGGGACGGCGACGAAAGGAGAGGAGGCCGCGACAATGGCGGGCAGGCGCCTCTTCCCGGCGGCAATGGCATCCCGTTCGATTGGGACGCGCTCGTCGAGGCGCGCAAGGCCGGCCCCTTCATGCTTTCCGGTGGACTGACACCGGAAAATGTCGCAGAAGCGATCCGGCGAACGGGGGCCGCCATGGTGGACGTATCATCCGGCGTTGAGCGCGCCCCCGGCGAGAAGGACCCCGACGCCATCCGCCGTTTTCTGGCGGCCGCGCTTGGCTGAGCCCGCCGGATCGATGCGCGGAGCGGCGCGGCGGCAATCTTGGGACGAGAGAGGACGACATGGCCGAACAGGCAGAGGCCGAAAGCGCCGGGGCGGCAGGGGCAGGCAGCACGAGCCCGGAGCCGAACAGCTATCGCACCGGACCCGACGAGGGCGGGCATTTCGGCATTCACGGCGGCCGTTTCGTCGCCGAGACCTTGATGCCGCTCATTCTCGACCTCGAGAGGGCCTGGGAGGACGCCAGGGCCGATCCCGCGTTTCAGGCCGAGCTCGATGATCTTCTCACCCATTATGGCGGCCGGCCGAGCCCGCTCTACTTCGCCGAGCGCCTGACGGAGCATCTCGGCGGTGCCAAGATCTACTTCAAGCGCGATGAGCTCAATCACACCGGCTCGCACAAGATCAACAATTGCCTCGGCCAGATCCAGCTCGCCCGGCGCATGGGCAAGCGGCGCATCATCGCCGAGACCGGCGCCGGCCAGCACGGCGTCGCGGTCGCCACCGTGGCGGCCCGCTTCGGCCTGCCCTGCGTGATCTATATGGGCGCCACCGACATCGACCGGCAGAAGCCCAATGTCTTCCGCATGCGCCTGCTCGGCGCGGAGGTAAAGCCGGTCACGTCCGGCACGGGCACGCTCAAGGACGCCATGAACGAGGCGTTGCGCGACTGGGTGAGCCACGTCGCCGAGACCTTCTACATCATCGGCACCGTGGCCGGTCCGCACCCCTATCCCGCCATGGTGCGCGACTTCCAGTCCGTGATCGGGCGCGAGGTGCGCGAGCAGATGCTCGAGCGCGAGGGGCGGCTGCCCGATACGCTCGTCGCCTGCATCGGTGGCGGCTCGAACGCCATGGGCCTCTTCCACCCCTTCCTCGATGAGGAGGGCATTGCCATCTTTGGTGTCGAGGCGGCCGGCAAGGGCCTGGAGACGGGCGAGCATTGCGCCTCCTTGAATGGCGGCAAGCCGGGCGTGCTGCATGGCAATCGGACCTATCTGTTGCAGAACGAGGATGGCCAGATCCTCGACGGCCATTCGATTTCGGCGGGCCTCGACTATCCGGGCATCGGGCCGGAGCACGCCTGGCTCAAGGAGACGGGCCGGGTGAACTATGTGGCCGTGACCGATGCCGAGGCGCTTGAGGCCTTCCAGCTCTGCACCCGGCTCGAAGGCATCATCCCGGCGCTGGAGCCCGCCCATGCGCTGGCGCATGTGATGAAGCTTGCGCCGACGCTGCCTCGTGACCACCTCTTGGTCATGAACATGTGCGGGCGCGGCGACAAGGACGTCTTCGCCGTTGCCGGGCATCTGGGAATGGAGATCGGCTGAGCCATGGCATTTGCAGACACCTCTTCGGGCGCCGAGCCCGCGCCCGCAGCGCGCCGGCCGGCCATGCCCGAGACCCGCATCGACCGGCGCTTCGCCGCCCTGCGTACCGAAGGACGCGCCGCGCTCGTCACATTCATCACTGCGGGCGATCCGGACCCCGAGACCACGGCTGCCCTGCTGGCGGGTCTTCCGCAAGCGGGCGCCGATGTGATCGAGCTCGGCATGCCCTTCTCCGACCCCATGGCCGACGGGCCGGCCATTCAGGCCTCCTCCCAGCGCGCGCTCCGGGGCGGTCAGACCATGGCCCGGACCCTCGATCTCGTGCGGGGATTTCGCGCCCGCGACGACGAGACGCCCATCGTGCTCATGGGCTATTACAATCCGATCTATGTCTATCCCGTCCCGGACTTTCTGCGCGATGCGCGCGAGGCGGGTGTCGACGGGCTCATCGTCGTGGATGTGCCGCCCGAGGAGGACGAGGAGATCTGCCTTCCCGCCCTCGAGGCGGGCCTCAATTTCATTCGCCTCGCCACCCCCACGACAGACGATGCCCGCCTGCCCGCAATCCTCGCCAACACCAGCGGTTTCCTCTATTATGTGTCCATAACGGGCATAACCGGAACGGCCGCACCGGATGTGGATGCCGTGCATGGCGAGGTCGCCCGCATCAGGCGGGCTTGCGATCTGCCCATCGCCGTCGGTTTCGGCGTCAGGACACCCGATCAGGCCAGAGCCATCGCCAAGGGTGCCGATGGCGTCGTCGTCGGCTCCGCCCTGGTCTCGGCCATTGCCGAAAGCCTCGACGCGCAGGGGCGCGCGGGTGCCAGGACCGTTCCGGCGGTGCTGGATCTGGTGCGCGGCCTTGCCGAGGCGGTGCGCGGCGGCTGACGGAGCCCGGGGACAACACCCGACGCGAGCCGGCCGAGGGACGAGGAGAGCCGCCCAGGGTCAAGGAGAGCCGAAAACCGGCGGGCGCGGAGAGGGCACTTCAAGGGCGCGCACCGCCGAGGGCGGAGGACGTCGCCACACGGGAGGGCAGAGCCTGCCCATGGCGCAGGCGCCAACTGAGATCGTTCAAGAGCTGCCGCAGGCGAGATGCGCGGCAGATGCGTTTACCGGGAGCCCCAGCCGTGAACTGGATCAACAATGTCGTCCGCCCCAAGATCAGGGGCATATGGCGCAAGCGCGAGGTGCCGGACAATCTCTGGATCAAATGTCCGGAGACCGGCCAGATGATCTATCACAAGGATCTCGAGGCCAATCTGTTCGTCGTCCCCGGCTCGAACTACCACATGCGCATGAGCGCCAAGGCGCGCCTCAAGCATCTGTTCGATGGCGGCGAGTATGAGGTGGTCGCCGTGCCCGAGGTGCCGCACGACCCGCTCAAGTTCCGGGACGAGCGCAAATATTCCGAGCGCCTGAAGACCGCGCGCGAGAACACCGAGCTCTCCGATGCCGTGCTCGTGGGCGAGGGGACCCTCGACGGCCTGCCCGTTGTGGCGGCGGTTCAGGACTTCAAGTTCATGGGCGGCTCCCTCGGCACGGCGGCGGGCGAGGCCGTGGTGACCGGCATGCTGCGTGCGGTGGAGAAGGGCACGCCCTTCATCATGTTCGCGGCCTCGGGCGGGGCGCGCATGCAGGAGGGCATTCTCTCGCTCATGCAGATGCCGCGCACGACCGTCGCGGTGCAGAAGCTGCGCGAGGCGGGCCTGCCCTATATCGTCGTGCTCACCCATCCGACCACCGGCGGCGTCACCGCCTCCTATGCCATGCTCGGCGACATCCACATTGCCGAGCCCGGCGCCCTCATCGGCTTTGCCGGCCCGCGCGTGATCGAGCAGACCATCCGCGAGCAGCTTCCGCCCGGCTTCCAGAGGGCCGAATATCTCCTCGAGCATGGCATGGTGGACATGGTCGTGCATCGCCACGAGCTGCGCGCCACCCTGAGCCGCATCTGCCGCCTGCTGATGCAGGCGCCGCCTCTCGAGGTCGAGGCCGGCGCCGAGGAGGGCGAGCTGCTCGAGACCCGGGACGAGCCGCTCCCCGGCGAGATCGCGTACAAGAACGGCGCCACCGTGGGACCGGAGGTGATCGAGGCCGCCGATCCGGCTGAGGCCGGCAATGCGATCGCCGTGGAGGGGCCGGCGGACGGCGCTTCCGCCTCCGCTTCCGAGCGGAACGTGCAGTCTGCACGCTCCGCCGTGCCCCGCAGCAAGGGGCGCAGCGCGGGCAAGACGCCGCGCACCGGCGGCAAGTCGGCCCGCCCCAAGGGCTCGGCCCGACAGTGAGCGAGC
>JALUTE010000140.1 GCA_027058255.1 Methyloligella sp.
TTCGCGACGCCGGGCATATTGAGCGCCGTCGATCTCGCCACCATCCGGGCGGACTTTCCCGACATCCGCAAGCCCGGCATCTTCCCCCTTTCCGAGCTCGAATATGGGCCCGCCTTCGCCGCCCTGATCGAGGATATCCGCAGCCCGGAGCTCGAGGACATCATGGCGGAGAAGTTCGAGGTCGACCTCTCCGACAAGCCGCTGATGATCACCATTCGCGGCCGGGCGCAGCGCAAGGACGGGCGCATCCATACCGATACCAAGACCAAATTCGTTACCTGCCTGCTCTATCTCAACGACATGTGGGACGAGAGCGGGGGGCGGCTGCGCATGCTGCGCGGCCCGGACAATCTGGACGACTATCTGGTGGAGATTCCGCCCCATGGCGGCACGCTCGCGGCTTTCAAGCGGTCGGACAATTCCTGGCACGGCCATGAGCCCTATGAGGGCGAGCGACGCTATGTGATGTTCAACTGGATGGTCTCGCATGCCGCCATGGAGCGCGAGCTCGGCCGGCACCGCTTCTCCGCCAAGCTGAAGTCGCTGAACCCCTTCGCCTGAGCGGGCCGCAGCCGGATACGGGGGAGAGCCATTCGCCTCGAGAACAAGATCGCGGTCATCACGGGCGCGAGCCGGGGCATCGGCCGCGAGATCGCACGGGCCTTCGCGCGCGAGGGGGCCGATGTCGCCGTGTGCTATGCGCGCGAGCGGGACGCCGCCGAGGCGGTCGCCGGCGAGATCCAGGCGCTCGGGCGCCGCGCCCTGACGGTGGCGCTCGATGTGCGCGATCGCCCGGCGGTGCGCTCGGCGCTCGCCCGGGTGGCGGACCGGCTCGGCGGCATCGACATCCTGGTGAACAATGCCGGCATCAACCGGCGCGCCGACTTCGCCGAGACCACGGACGCGGACTGGGACGCCATCATGGCGGTCAACCTCAAGGGGCCCTTCATCTGCACCCAGGAGGTCTTCCCCCACATGATTGCACGCGGCGGCGGGCGCATCATCAACATCTCCTCGGTCGCCGGCCAGTATCACGGACCCCGAACCGTGCATTACGCGGTCTCGAAAGCCGGCCTCAACAGCCTGACCAAGGTGACGGCGCGCTACGGCGCCGAGCACGGCATTCTCGTCAATGCGGTGGCGCCGGGGATCATGTGGACGGACCAGACGGCGGACGAGCTCGCGAGCCCGGCGGGCGAGAGGATCGTCGCCATGACGCTTCTCAAACGGCCGGGAAAGCTGCGGGACGTGGCGGCGAGCTGCGTCTTTCTCGCCTCCGACGAGCAGGACTACATCACCGGCCAGGTGATCTCGGTCGCGGGCGGCGCCTATTTGTGAGCCACGTAAAAGGCGAATCGGGCCATGGCAGGGGTTCCGAGGGCAGGGGTTCCGAGGGCAGGCATGCGGCAGGGGAGCGGGCCATGGGCAACCTGACGCTCAAGACATTCCCGCCGGTCGGGGTTTGCAATCCCGACCGCACCGATCATGTCGGGCCTCTCGACTTGCACGGGCTCGGCGTGACCCGCCTTCCCGGCCCGAAGGGGCGGAGGCGGCAGGACCCTAAGCGATCGGGCTTGGCTCTGCGGGGCGGCCAGAACAGGCTTGAGCAATGGGGACGGGGTTGAAAAC
>JALUTE010000141.1:0-755 GCA_027058255.1 Methyloligella sp.
GCGTCGGCGTACCCGCGATGGCTGCCCGCGGCGCCCGGGCAGCAGTCGGGTTCGCGCACCCGCGTCTCGCTCCGGCAGCCCCGGCGGCATCCAGGCGAGCTGCAGTACCTAGACCAGACCAAGCTCGTGGCATGGTCCGCTCGGTCCAGCCGGCCCGACGGGCACAGCCTGCCTACCAACGAGGCCGGTGCCTGTACAAGTCCTCCCACCGCTTCTCTACCATCTCAGCGATGTCCAAACACATTCGGCGACGCTCGCTTTGATTATGCCCATCAGACGACAAAACCCACGCCGTCCATAATACCTCGCGCCGCCGCAGTTTCATCAACTGCAGATCAATCTTGCGATACTTCTTTACAAACACCGGCGCCACCATCCGCTGCAGGCCCAGCGCCAGAACGGTGCCTGGCGCCTCCGTCAGTTCCGGCGGCAACACTCTAAGCATCCTCTTGCGCGCTTTGCTAACCCGCTCGCGCTCCGAAGCCCAGGCAGAGGCGAATGCCCCGAGGAAGTACTCTTCGCACGGTACTGCTACCAACCACCGCGGTGAGCCAGCTTTGCTTCGACCCGACACGACTTGCACAGTTATAATGAACGCTTCACAGTAATACGGTGAGTGGCCCTCAGGAGCAGCACAGTACGGACGGCCGCTAGTGAGACTGAAAGCAGGAATTACAAGGCCCGGCTCAAGAATTGCTAGATTCTGAAAAGTGGCGACATGTTTACTCAACGCGCCACAATCAGCGTCGGTGGCG
>JALUTE010000141.1:765-1629 GCA_027058255.1 Methyloligella sp.
TAGAAACCCGAATCGTTCGGCAAAGAGGCGTAGCTCCCGCTCGACCGCGCCGGCGACGCGAGGCACATCACAAGCTCCATTCGCAAAGATGGCAAAAGACTCGGAACGAGCCCTGAGCCTGTAGTCCGGCCACTGTGGCGCGCATATGTCGGGCGAAGTGAGCTGAGGAGCGCCTAAACGAAGGGCATCTCCAGGGGAGGCACATCCGAACGAGGCGCCGCTAACTACGAGCAGAAGTGAGCGGTACAAGAGCGAGGCCAGCGAGAACCTCCGGCAAGATGCCGCCGGTGCGAAAAGCGCGTCGCACGGCGTACGGAGGCGCGCGCTCCCACAGGACATGAAGAACTTCCTATACAAGGATATCGATGATTTCCGGAAGCACATCCAGAAGAAAGTGCCACAAAACAGTGTTCGGGCAAAAGAAACAGTAGCCATACAACACCTCGCCGCATGCTGGGCTGACGATGTCCTGGGATTCGTCAATGAGATTCCCGGCACTATCGTAACAGCACTGCAACGCATTAAAGGCGTAACCGCCCCGCCGATATTGGCGGTAACAGGTACCTTCATGCCAGGGATTAGCAGGGGTAGTCCAATCCAGACACCAGCCGTCCCCGGGGACGAGACCGGGTGGGCTAGGCGGACATGATCCGAGCAGGGTCAGACCTGCAGGGTCCACGCGGATCGTCGCTGCGTTGGCGGAGTAGCAGTACAGATTCACCCCGCCGACCTCGCCGATCGGGTCGCGGTTGAGCCAGCGGCCGAGCTTGGGCCAGTAGTAGCGGTAGCCCCAGTAGCCGAAGCCGGTCTCGGAGTCGAAGGACTTGGTGGAAAAGCGGAAGGGGTTGCGGGACGCATATGGCC
>JALUTE010000142.1 GCA_027058255.1 Methyloligella sp.
GCCAGAAAGTACAGACGGGTCGAGCGTGATGCGTTCGGTGGTGGTCATCGCGTGTGATCTCCAGGTCAGATCGGGGCCATCATATCACGACAATCGCCCCGAGTGGGCTGGAGGTCGGCAACCCCGCGCGAATCCCTAGCTCGGCGCCGAAAGAAGGGAGCGCGCCTCGATCGTCTCACAGCGCCTTGACGATCTCCTCGGTCACCTTCTTGGCATCGCCGAAGATCATCATGGTGTTGTCGCGATAGAAGAGCGGGTTGTCGATGCCCGCATAGCCCGAGGAGAGGGAGCGCTTGACGAACATCACCGTGCCCGCCTTCCAGACCTCCAGCACCGGCATGCCATAGATGGGCGAGCCCGGGTCCTCCTTGGCCGACGGGTTGGTGACATCGTTGGCGCCGATGACATAGGCGACGTCCGCCTGGGCGAACTCGTTGTTGATGTCCTCCAGCTCGAACACCTCGTCATAGGGCACGTTCGCCTCGGCCAGGAGCACGTTCATGTGCCCGGGCATGCGGCCGGCCACCGGGTGGATGGCGTAGGCCACCTCGACGCCCTTGGCCTTGAGGGCATCGGCCATCTCGCGAAGGGCGTGCTGGGCCTGGGCCACCGCCATGCCGTAGCCCGGCACGATGATGACCTTGGAGGCGTTCTCCAGCAGGAAGGCCGCATCCTCCGGCGCGCCGCGCTTGACGGTGCGCTCCACTCCGTCGTCGGCGGCTGCGGCCGTCTCGCCGCCAAAGCCGCCGAGAATGACGGAGAGGAAGGAGCGGTTCATGCCCTTGCACATGATGTAGGAGAGGATGGCGCCGGAGGAGCCCACCAGCGCGCCGGTGATGATGAGGGCGATATTGCCCAGGGTGAAGCCGATGCCGGCGGCCGCCCAACCGGAATAGGAGTTGAGCATGGAGATCACCACCGGCATGTCGGCGCCGCCAATGGGAATGATGATGAGAATGCCGAGCAGGAAGGCGAGGCCCGCAATCGCCCAGAACAGCGCCTCAGATTGCTCGCGCACGAAGAGGACCACCAGAACGACGAGCGCCACGGCAAGCGCGATGTTGATGGCATGGCGCATGGGCAGCATGATCGGCTTGCCGGACATGTTGCCGTTGAGCTTGAGGAAGGCGATCACCGAGCCGGTGAAGGTGACGGCGCCGATGGCGACGCCGAGCGACATCTCAACCAGGCTCGCGCCATGGATGGCGCCGGGGCTGCCGATGCCGAAGGCCTCCGGCGCCTTGAGCGCGGCCGCCGCGACGAACACGGCCGCAAGCCCCACCAGGCTGTGGAAGGCGGCGACGAGCTGGGGCATGGCCGTCATGGGGATGCGCCGGGCGATGAGGGCGCCAATGCTGCCGCCGATCACCAGGCCGCCGCCGATCAGCCCCCAGGCGAGGGCGCCCGTGGGCGCCGCGATGGCGAGCGTCGTCGCCATGGCAAGGCCCATGCCCGCCATGCCCATGTAATTGCCCTGGCGGGACGTCTCGGGGCTGGAGAGTCCGCGCAGGGCGAGAATGAACAGCACGCCCGAGACGAGATATAGAAGGCTTGCGAGATTGGCCGACATGTCCTCTCCATCCGGGGCTCGCCCGCCTGGCGCGCCGAGGGGCACGAGGGGCCGGGCGACGGGGCCAGCGCCCCCCTACCGGTCCTTCTTCTTGTACATGGCGAGCATGCGCTGGGTGACCAGGAAGCCGCCGAAGATGTTCACCGCGGCCATCACCAGGGCGATGAAGCCGAAGAGCTGCGCGCCGCCGGCCCCCTCGCCGCTGGCGAGCGACCCGAAGCCTTCAATCGAGACGGCCAGGAGCGCGCCGACAATGATCACGGAGGAGATGGCATTGGTGACCGACATGAGCGGGGTGTGCAGGGCCGGCGTCACGGCCCAGACGACGTAATAGCCGACGAAGATCGCCAGCACGAAGATCGAGAAGCGGAACATGAAGGGGTCGACCTCGCCCTCGCCGGCACCGCCTGCCGCAAGGGCCGCGTCGGGCGCCCCTGCCATTGCGAGACCAAGGCCCAGGGCCGCGACGAGTGCCACCACAGAGATCCGCATCATGACGCTCCTCCTGCCTCGTTCTCGGTGAGCATCGGGTGAACGATCCGGCCGTCCCGCGCAATCAGCGTGCCCTTGACGATCTCGTCGTCCCAGTCGATGGCGAGCGCGCCCTTGTCCTTGTCGATCATGATGGTGAGGAAGGCCAGAAGATTGCGGGCATAGAGGGCCGAGGCGTTGACCGCCACCTCGCCCGCAATGTTGAGGGGGGCGAGGATGGTCACGCCATTGTCGGTGGTCACGGTCTCGCCGGGGCGCGTGAGCTCGCAATTGCCGCCGCGCTCGGCGGCGAGATCGACGATGATGGCGCCCGAGCGCATGCTCGCCACCATGTCGGCTGTAATCAGGCGCGGCGCCGGGCGGCCGGGAATGAGCGCCGTGGTGATGACGATGTCCTGGCCGGCCACATGCTCGGCGACGAGGGCGGCCTGCTTGCGCTTGTACTCGTCCGACATCTCCTTGGCGTAGCCGCCGGCCGTCTCGGCCTCGCGGAACTCCTCGTCCTCGACGGCGATGAACTTGGCACCGAGGGAGGCGACCTGCTCCTTGGCCGCCGGGCGCACATCGGTGGCGGTGACGACGGCCCCGAGGCGGCGGGCCGTGGCGATGGCCTGGAGACCGGCAACGCCCGCGCCCATGACGAACACGCGCGCCGGCGGCACGGTGCCCGCGGCGGTCATCATCATGGGCATGGCACGGTCGAACATGGCGGCCGCATCGACCACCGCCTTGTAGCCGGCGAGATTGGACTGGGAGGAGAGCACGTCCATGGACTGGGCGCGGGTGATGCGCGGCATGAGCTCCATGGCGAAGGCGGTGATGCCGGCCTCGGCAATGGCCTCGAGCCCCGCGCGATCGCCGAAGGGGTCGAGCATGGCAGCAAGCACCGTTCCCGCGCCCATGGCGGCCACCTCGTCCGCGGGTGGCCGGCGGACCTTGAGAACGATGTCCGCGCCGGACAGTGCCGCCTTGGCGTCAGGCACGATCTCGGCGCCCGCCTCGGCGAACTCGTCGTCCGAGACATGCGAGCGGGCACCGGCGCCGGCCTGGATGCGAACCGCCATCCCCAGCGCCTTGAACTTCTTCACCGTCTCGGGGGATATGGCGACGCGCGGCTCGCCCTCTCCCTCCGCCGTCACGGCGAGTGTGATCATTCTCGAGGCTCCGCTCCGCTAACCCGGCCTGCCCTGACCGGCTCATAGACTGTCCCGGCAGGCTTGGGAAGCCCGACTTGTGTCTTCGTTCGCGGACAGTACTCGGCCGTCATGGTCGGCGGACTGCCCCGCTGCCCGGGCATGCGCCTGGCGGCAGGCGGGACCAAGACAACGAAATGCCCGGGATGCCTAGTCCCGGGCCGGCATTGCGTGATGAGGCAAGTGGCTCAGAGCAGGAACAGGGCCATCAGAACGAGAATGATGGCCACCACGGCCGAGGTGATGATCGTGCCACGAATGAAGCCCTTGTAAGTCCGCACATGCTCTTCATAGTCCATGTCGGGATGGCCGGCCGTCGTGTCGAGTTCCATGGCATGTCTCCCCGGTTGTTGGCTGGTGCCGCTCGTGGGCGGCGCGGCTGGCACCGCTCCACCATATCTCCGGCTCAGGGATAGACGAAGTGCGCCATGCGCGGCAACGCCCGCCCCGGTGGGATGGGCAAAATGCCGCAGGGGCAAGACGCATGCCGACACGCGCCGCGCAGGAGGTGCGGCGTCGCGCATCGTCCCGGCTGGCCGCTCACACGGCCGGCCCCATCAGATAGGTGGGCAGCCATGTGGCGATCCCGGGGAACAGGCACAGGAGCACGATGGCGACCACCATGCAGATCATGAAGGGCAGCGCCCCGCGCAATATGGTGGCGAGGGGGATGTCGGGTGCGATGGAGTTGATGACATAGAGATTGAGCCCGACCGGCGGGGTGATGAGCCCGATCTCCATGTTGATGGTGAAGACGACGGCGAACCAGTAGGGATCGAAGCCGGCGCTGGTGATGATGGGAAGCAGGATGGGCGCCGTCATCAGGATCACGGCCACAGGCGGCAGGAACAGGCCCGCAACGAGCAGGAATACGTTGATAGCGCCGATCAGCACCCAGGGGTTGAGGCCCGCTGCGGCGATGGCCTCGGCCACGGTCTGGGTGACGTAGAGCGAGGAGAGCATGAAGCTGAACAGGCCCGAGGCACCGATGATCATGAGGATCATGACGCTTTCGCGCATGGAGGAGGACAGGATCTCCCAGAGCTGGCCCGGCCGCCACATGCGATAGATCACGATGACGAGCAGGATGCAGAAGAGCGCGCCCACGCCAGCCGCCTCGGAAGGGGTCGCCACCCCGCCATAGAGCACGAACAGGATGCCGGCGATGATGGCGAGGAAGGGCAGGACCTTGGGAAGAATGACGAAGCGCTCGCGCCAGCTCACCCGCCGCGCATCCGTGAAGCGATAGCCGCGCCGCCAGGCCGAGTAGAGGGACCAGGCCATGAACAGCCCGGTCAGCATCAGCCCCGGCAGGAGGCCGGCGAGGAACAGCCGGCCGATGGAGGTCTCGGTGGCTATTCCATAGACGATCATGGTGATCGAGGGGGGAATGAGAATGCCGAGGGTGCCGCCCGCGGCAATGGCGCCGGTGGCGAGGCCGTCCGAATAGCCGCGCTTGCGCATCTCGGGAATGCCCATCTTGCCGATGGCGGCACAGGTGGCGGGTGAGGAGCCGGAGAGGGCCGCGAAAATCGCGCAGGCGCCGATGTTCGAGATGATGAGCCCGCCGGGGACCCGGGTGAGCCAGCGGTCGAGGGCCTCATAGAGATCGCGGCCCGCCGGCGAGAAGGCGACCGCGGCGCCCATGACGATGAACATGGGGATCGAGACCAGGGTGAACTCCCCGAGGCCGCCGAAAAAGGTCTCGGCAAGGCTGTTGAAGGAGCCCAGCCCCTCGAAGGCGAGCAGGAAGCCGACTGCCGTGAGACCCAGGGCGAAGGCCACCGGCACGCCGGCGCCGAGCAGCACCAGGGTCACCAGGGCGACCAGAAATCCGATGGAGAGTGGGGACATGGAAGGCCTCTCGAGCCGCTCAGGCCGTGCCGCCGTCGGGCGCGGTCCGCCGCGGCTGCGGAGCGGCCTCGGGCGGTGTGCCCGGGGGCAGGACGAAGGCGGCCATGACATTGGCGAGGGCCTGCAGCGCCAGCAGGCCAAACCCGACCGGCAATGCCAGATAGGGGATCCAGAGCGGGATCTCGGCGATGGTGTCGGTTTCCCATCCGCCGCTCCAGGCCTCCCAGGTCAGCACCCCGCCCATGATGGCGAGCACGACGGAAAACAGGAGCGTTCCCGCATTGCCCATCACGCGGAACCAGCGCCTGCGATAGGGCAGCATCAACTGCTCGATCAGCTCGACGGTGACATGGCCATTCAGCAGGAGCACATAGGGGCTGCCGATGAGGGTGGCGCCCACCAGGGCGAAGGTGACGAAATCGGTCTGCCAGGCGGTCGAGGCGCCGAGGCCATAGCGCAGGAACACCATAT
>JALUTE010000143.1 GCA_027058255.1 Methyloligella sp.
TGCGGGGCGGACGGCGGCTGCCGGGCCATGCCTATGGGCGGGAGATCCGCGCGGGCGACATTCTCGTCCTCCAGGCCGGGGCCGAGGCCATCGACGCCTTCGTGGGCGAGCTCAAGCTCGACTATGTGGGCTCGGAGACCCGCGAGGGGCTGCTCAGCGGCGGCGACCTTTCGCTGATGGAGGTGGTGGTGCCGCGCGGTGCGCGCATCGAGGGACGCTCGGCCCTCTCGCTGCGCCTCCTGCGCCGGCACGGGATCACCCTGCTCGGCGTCTCGCGCCAGGGGCAGCGCTTTCGCGAGCGCGTCCGGCATCTCACCATCCGGGCCGGCGACATTCTTCTCCTTCTCGGCACCGAGGAGGACCTTGCCGACATTGCGAGCTGGCTCGGCGTTCTGCCGCTTGCCGAGCGCGGGCTCAAGGTCATCAATCGGCGCATGGCGCTCGCGACGGTGAGCATTTTCGCCGGCGCCATCGCGCTTGCGAGCTTCGGCGTGCTCTATCTGCCCGTCGCCCTGGCGCTGGCTGCCGTGCTCATGGTGCTCCTGAACGTGGTGCCGCTGCGCGAGCTCTACGACAGCGTCGAATGGCCGGTGATCGTGCTGCTCGGCAGCATGATCCCCATCGGCGCCGCGCTGGAGGCCTCGGGCGGGACCGGGCTCATCGCGAGCGGCATCGTTCAGGCGGCCTCGGGCGCGCCCGCCTGGGTCGTGCTCACCCTGCTGATGGTCGTGACCATGACCCTCTCGGATGTGCTCAACAACACGGCGACCACTGTCATTGCCGCCCCCATCGCCATCGACATCGCCGCCAAGCTCTCGGTCTCGCCCGATCCTTTCCTGATGGCGGTGGCCATCGCCGCCTCCTGTGCCTTCCTCACACCCATCGGGCACAAGAACAACACCCTCATCATGGGCCCCGGCGGCTACCGCTTCGGCGACTATTGGCGCATGGGGCTGCCGCTGGAGATCATCGTCATCGCCATCGCCGTGCCCCTCATCCTCATTGTCTGGCCCTTCTGATCCCTGCAAGGGCGAGGCGCCTTCGAAGTTCGCAGCGCGCCTTTGGCCCGGCATCGCCGCGAGCCTTCATGACATATCCGCGCCCTCTGCCTCGCCATCGCCATGTGCGCCGCCCTTTGCGCCTTTTTTCCTCTGATACGGGCGCAGCCCCTCGCGGGCGAGCGCATCGGCACGCTCGTTCTCCGCATCGCCCGCATGGCCGCGCACCCAGTGCCAGCGCACCTCGTGACGCGCCTGTGCCGCATCGAGCCGCTTCCACAGATCCACATTCTTGACCGGCTTGCGCCCCGCCGTGCGCCAGCCGTTCTGCTTCCAGCGCGCCATCCACTCGGTGATGCCCTGGCGCAGATAGTTGGAGTCCGTATAGAGATCGACCGTGCACGGCCATTTCAGCGCCTCCAGCGCCTCGATCGCGGCCCGAAGCTCCATGCGATTGTTGGTGGTCTCCGCCTCGCCGCCCGCCATCTCGCGCCGATGGCCGTTGGAGATGAGGATCGCGCCCCAGCCCCCCGGCCCCGGATTGCCCGAGCAGGCCCCGTCCGTGTAGATGGTGACCGTTCCGCGCGTGCCGCGGCGCCCGCCCTTGCCACCCTCGCGCC
>JALUTE010000144.1 GCA_027058255.1 Methyloligella sp.
AGAAAGAGCCGTTCCTTGCTCATCGGGCGATCTCCCATGTGGTCTTGAGCTCGCCGGTCTCGGGATCGCGGGCATCCTTGAGCACGATGCCCATGGCCGCCAGCTCGTCGCGGATGCGGTCCGCCTCGGCCCAGTTCCTGGCCTTGCGCGCCTCGGTGCGCTCGGTAATCAGCGCACGAATCCTGTCCTCATCCGCTTTCAGCGACGCATAGGCGGCTTGCTTGCGCGCGCGCAGGGTCTCACCGGTGAAGCCGAGAAATCGCAAGGAGGCCGCGAGTGCCTCGCGCGCGCCCTCACGCGACAAGCGGTGGAGCTCGGCAATGGCCTTGGGCGAGTTGAGGTCGTCGCTCAAGGCTTCGACGACAGCCGGATCAGCGCTGCCCTCTTCGCGACCATCCACGTCCCCGATCTGGTCGAGCCAGCGCTCCAGGGTCTCACGGCTTTGCTGGAGCCCCGAGCGGGTCCAGTCGAGGGGCTGGCGGTAATGGGTGCGCAGCATGTTGAATCGCAGCACCTCGCCCGGCCAGTCCTGGAGCAGCGCGTGAATGGTGATGAAATTGCCGAGGCTCTTGGACATCTTCTCGCCCTCCACCTGCAGATAGCCATTGTGGAGCCAGAAGCGGGCCATCTCCTCGGTGCCGTGGGCGCAGCAGCTTTGCGCGATCTCGTTCTCGTGATGCGGGAAGACGAGGTCGGCGCCGCCGCCATGGATGTCGAACACGTGCGGGTGCGCCCGCCCCGCATCCGACAGGGAGTCCCGCGCCTGCGCCCACAGCCATTTGTCCGACATGGCCGAGCACTCGATGTGCCAGCCGGGCCGGCCTTCGGCGGCGATGCCGCAGGGCGAAGGCCAGGCGGGCTCGCCCTCTTTCGAAGGTTTCCACAAAACGAAATCCTGCGGGTTGCGCTTGAAGGGCGCCACATCGACCCGGGCGCCGGCGATCATCTCGTCGAGCGAGCGGTGCGAGAGCTGGCCATAGCGGGGCGAGCGGGTGACATCGAACAGCACGTGATCCTCGGCCACATAGGCGCAGCCCTTCTCCACAAGCTGCTCGATCATCGCCTTCATCTCTTCGATGTGCTCCGTGGCCCGGGGCTCCACATCGGGCTCGAGAACGCCGAGGGCAGCGATGTCCTTGTGAAACTGGTCGATGGTGCGCGCCGTGATCTCGGCAATGGGCACGCCCTCCTCGGCGGCGCGCCTGTTGATCTTGTCGTCGACGTCCGTGATGTTGCGCACATAGGTCACATGCTCCGGCCCATAGATATGGCGCAGCAGCCGGTAGAGCACGTCGAAGACGATGATCGGGCGCGCATTGCCGATATGGGCGAAGTCATAGACCGTCGGCCCGCAGACATACATGCGCACGTTCGAAGGGTCGATCGGCTCGAACACCTGCTTTTTGCGCGTCAGCGTGTTGTGGAGCCGGAGAACCGGCCGCTCGCCCGTCATGGGAGCCATCCCTCCTCGCTGGCCGGCGGGGACGCTCGCTCTCTTGGGATGAGGAAAGGGGGAACGGCCGCGCCAGCGTCTGTGCTAGCCCGTAATCAGAATGCCGCAGCAAATCTTGGCAAAGGGTATGCGCGCCGTCGAAAACATGGCGCGCATACCC
>JALUTE010000145.1 GCA_027058255.1 Methyloligella sp.
CGAGGCAGATGGGGCTCACCATGAGATCGGTGCGCCCCAGCCCGCGCCGCGCCTCGGGGCCGAGCCCCTCCCCCTCGTCATACCAGACCATGGCGCCTTTCCCCCTGTTCCCGCGTGTCTCGGCCCGGCCCCCGTTCGGCCTGGTGCCCTCGGCCCTGGCGGGCGCGCGGCGTCCTTCTATCGCACCGCCGCGTGCTCGGCACGCTCTTTTCCGGCGCGGCGCGCCTTGCCGGCTCTTCGCGCCTCCACCTGCCGGATCAGCTTCTCGACCTCGGGCAGGATGCGCTCGACGATGACGCGCACGCCCCTCGCATTGGGATGCAGGCCGTCGCGCTGGTTGAGGCGCGGGTCGAGGGCGACGCCGTCCAGGAAGAAGGGATAGAGCAAAACGTCGTGCTTCTCGGCAAGGTCGCGATAGAGCCGCTCATAGGCGCGCACATAGCCCTCGCCGAGCCCCGCCATGGGCACCATGCCTGCCAGAAGCACCGCGATGCCGCGCGCCTTGAGGCGGGCGATGATGGCATCCAGGGCCTTGCGCGTTGCCTCCGGGTCGATGCCGCGCAGCATGTCATTGGCGCCGAGCTCGACGATGACCGCGTCCGTCTTGGGGCCCACGGCCCAGTCGAGCCGCGCCAGGCCGCCCGAGGCCGTATCGCCCGAAACGCCCGCATTCACCACCCGCACCCGGTAGCCCTTCGCCCTCAGCGCGCGCTCGAGGCGGCGCGGAAAGGCATGCTTGCGCGCAAGGCCATAGCCGGCGGTGAGGCTGTCGCCGAGGGCGACGATGCGGACCGGGCTCGCCGCGCCCGCCGGGGCCGTGCCGGGCCCCACCGCCCAGGCCATGGCGGCGAGCAGAACCAGGGCCAGACCTGCGCGCGCGCGCCTGCCGGCCGCCGGCCCCTCACAAGTTCTCTTCACGTTCATGTGACCCCTTCCTGTGCTTCGCCTGATGGGATTGGGGGCGCCATTCTCCCCATTTTCGACGTAGAAAGGCGCGATGCCCGTTCCTATGTGTTGGGCTTCGAGGGGGCGAGCCATGCGCCGAGGCAGTGCTTCGTCCCCGACCGCCCGTCTCTGGAGCGCCCCATGACCGAGCCGATCGTCTCCGTTTCGGATGTCCATGTGACACTGCCGAGTGCAGCCGGGCCGGTCAATATCCTGCGCGGGATCACGCTCGATGTCGCGCAAGGCGAAAGCCTCGGCATCGTGGGCCCGAGCGGGTCGGGCAAGACGACCCTGCTCATGGTCATGGCCGGACTCGAGCGCGCAAGCCGGGGCCGGGTGCAGGTGGCGGGGCATGATTTCACCGCCCTCGACGAGGATGCCCTGGCCAGGGCGCGCGGGCAGAGCATCGGCATCGTCTTTCAGTCCTTCCACCTCGTCCCCACCATGACGGCACTCGAGAATGTGGCGCTGCCCCTCGAGCTCGCAGGCCATGCGGACCCGTTCCCCGCCGCCGAGGCCATGCTGGCCGATGTCGGCCTCGCCGCCCGGCGCACCCATTATCCGGCGCAGCTTTCCGGCGGCGAGCAGCAGCGGGTCGCGCTCGCCCGGGCGCTTGCGCCCCGCCCCGCCCTGCTGCTGGCGGACGAGCCCACGGGCAATCTCGACCG
>JALUTE010000146.1 GCA_027058255.1 Methyloligella sp.
GTTATGTATACAGTTCCCGAACGAAGGGATAGTCTACACCCGATATCTTAATGTCGAAAATCTTGGGTATCACTTTGCAGAGGTTGGATTGCTTCCTTACCATCTCATCGCCAATCTTCCATCCGGCTTCGAATCCCCGCGCATACTCAGACGCATCGTTTTCTTGTGGAGGGTTGTAGGGGTTGGCCAGCCGCAATGCAGGGCACTTAAGATTTGGTAAAGTCGATTGCTCCCACCGAGAGTAGCGGAAGGCTTCCCCCATGACACGCCCTCGTATGAATTCGTTTGTCATTGGAACGATATCAGGCAGCCCACCGCCCTTATACACGATACGCCTCGAGGCAATATACGGAATTATTTTCGTAGTTTCGTAACGATCGACCTTGGCCCCAGCATATTTTGTTTTTCGAGATACTTCCAGTGTAACCTTTCTTATATTTCCCGGGCGGAAACGGAGCTCGTGTTGTACGTTGATTAAATCTTCGTACCGCATTCCTGGATGCTGACTGTATTCGCCAATCAACTTGCAGCGTTTGCCAAGCCCAAATTGCCGCAATTCATAATCATCCGCAGCATTTCCAAATCCAACGACGCTTTCTCCAGTATTAAATTGTACAATTATCCGAATCGTTTTCGTCCTGTAACGCCAATCTGTTTCGATCTCCTGAGTCTCCCTGTCAAAACAAACGAGAACTCCAAAGTCGGAGCTCCTATTTGCAGTGGGATTCCACCGAATAAAGACCTTATCAAGTTTCAGGGGCACATCCTTCAAGCGGCGAGCCCAATCCTCGTCCGTCTCGTAGTTCCAGAAGAGGTGCCCCCGGCGCTCAAGTGGCTTGCTGTCACTTGGTGTAAGGACATCGAGAGGATTGAGCATTTGAGCGACGGCACTCGATGCTCCGACAAAGATTGCAAGTATCGCAAGAAATGTCGTCATTTGCCTCCCCCCGCGGGGCGGGGTTTTCAACCCCGCCGCCATTGTTCATGCCAACCTCGCCGCCTAAATGCGGACGCCGGCATCTCGCCACCTTCCCAGTAACGTTCTCCATACATCTTGGAACCACTTGGCGCAACGGTGGCTCCGGGCGCCCCGCGGCCCCTCACGCGGCGGCCTGCCCGGCCTCGGCCATCTCGGCAAGGCGCGTGAGCAGGCGGCGCACGCCGTCGATCCGGCGGGCCGGGTCGGCCCAGTCGCCCTTGTAGACCAGCCTGTGGTCAGGCTGGAGGCGCACCCGCTCGGCCTCCGCCTGGACGAAGGCGACGAGGGCGCGCCCGTCCGCAAGGGCGTTCGGGCGAAAGCCGACGACCGCGCCCTTCGGCCCCGCGTCGATCTCCGCCACCCCGGCGCGCCGGCAGAGCGCCTTGATCTCCACGATCTCCAGGAGGTGGCGCACCTCTTGCGGAAGCGGGCCGAACCGGTCGGTGAGCTCCTCGGCGAAGGCGGCGATCTCGTCCCGGCCCTCCAGCCGCGAGAGCCGGCGATAGAGCCCGAGCCGGAGGCCGAGATCGGGCACATAGCTCTCGGGGATGCGCACCGCCGTGCCGAGCGAGATCTGCGGCGCCCACTGGTCCTCGATCTCGGCCCCGTCGCGCCCCTCGCCGCCCTTGAGCGCCGCCACCGCCTCGTCCAGCATGGACTGGTAGAGCTCGAAGCCCACCTCGCGGATGTGCCCCGATTGCTGCTCGCCCAGGAGATTGCCGGCGCCGCGAATGTCGAGATCGTGGCTCGCCAGCGCAAATCCGGCGCCG
Organism: Methyloligella sp.; assembly: GCA_027058255.1. Lineage (GTDB taxonomy): Bacteria > Pseudomonadota > Alphaproteobacteria > Rhizobiales > JALUTE01 > JALUTE01. The sequence goes on from JALUTE010000146.1 coordinate 1,750, forward strand.
AGCGTGTCGAGCGACTGAAGCACCTTGAGGCGCCTTTGCGCGCTCTCGCTGAGCCGCGCGCCCTCGCCATAGGTGAAATATGCATAGGCGCGGGTCTTGGAGCGCCCCACCCGGCCGCGCAGCTGGTAGAGCTGGGCGAGGCCGAACCGGTCCGCCCGGTGCACGATCAGCGTGTTCGCCCGGGGAATGTCGAGCCCCGACTCGATGATGGTGGTGGAGAGGAGAATGTCGCAGGCGCCCTCGTAGAAGGCCGTCATCACTTCGTCGAGCCGGCTCGCCGGCATCTGGCCGTGGGCGACGGCCACCTTCAGCTCCGGCACCGCCTCGGCGAGGAAAGCGGCCCGCTCCTCGAGATCGGAGATGCGCGGGCAGACATAGAAGCTCTGCCCCCCCCGGAAGCGCTCGCGCAGCAGCGCCTCGCGGATGATCATCGGGTCGAACGGCATCACATAGCTGCGCACCGCCAGCCGGTCGAGCGGCGGCGTGGTGATGAGCGAGAGCTCGCGCACGCCGGTCAGCGCCAGTTGCAGCGTGCGCGGAATGGGCGTCGCAGTCAGGGTGAGCACATGCACCTCCTCGCGCATCTGCTTGAGGCGCTCCTTGTGCTGGACGCCGAAATGCTGCTCCTCGTCGATGATGAGCAGGCCGAGATCGGCGAAGGCGATGCGCTTGCCGAGCAGAACATGGGTGCCGATGACGATGTCGATGTCGCCCGACTTGAGCCCCTCCCGGATCTCCGCGAGCCGGCTGGCGGCGACAAGGCGCGAGGCTGCGGCGATCTTCACCGGGTAACCCGCGAAGCGCTCGGTGAAGGTGGCATGATGCTGGCGGGCAAGCAGCGTGGTGGGCACGACAACGGCCACCTGCTTGCCGGACATGACGGCCGCGAAGGCGGATCTGAGCGCGACCTCCGTCTTGCCAAAGCCCACATCGCCGCAGATGAGCCGGTCCATGGGCTTGCCTGAGGCGAGATCGTCGAGCACCGCCCGGATGCTCTCGATCTGGTCCTCGGTCTCCTCATGCGGGAAGCGGGCGCAGAACTCCTCGAACAGGCCCGGCGGCGGGGTGATGACGGGCGCGGTCCTGAGCGCGCGCCGGGCCGCCACGGCGATCAGCCGCTCGGCCATGTCGAGGATGCGCTTCTTCAGCCGCGCCTTGCGCCTCTGCCAGGAGGCGGCGCCCAGCCGGTCGAGCTCGGCCTCCGTATCGCCGCCGCCATAGCGGGTGAGCAGCTCGATGTTCTCGACGGGAAGAAAAAGTTTGTCGCCGCCGCGATAGACGAGCTCCAGGCAGTCATGCGGCGCGCCGGCGGCCTCGATGGTCTTGAGCCCCTCGAAGCGGCCGATGCCATGGTCCACATGCACCACCAGATCGCCGGGGGCGAGGCTTTGCGCCTCGCTGATGACGTCGGATGCCTTGCGGGCGCGCCGCTTGGGCCGCACCAGCCGGTCGCCGAGAATGTCCTGCTCGGCGATGACGGCGAGATCCGGGGTCTCGAAGCCCCGCTCGAGCCCGAGCACGGCAAGGCCGACCGCGCCGGGAGGAAGCCCTTCGGCCTCGGGCCAGCTCGCAACCGGCCGGGTGGCGGCGAGGCCATGATCGGCGAGCAGCCCGGCCAGCCGCTCGCGCGCCCCCCGGGTCCAGGCGGCAATCAGCACCCGCTTGCCGGCCTCCTGGAGCGCCCGCACATGGGCCGCGACGGCATCGAACACGCTGGCGGCCTCGCCCTGGCGCTCGCGGGCGAACAGGCGCCCCGGACGGCCTTCGAGGGAGATGGCTGCCTTGGCCTTGGCCCCCTCGCCGCCTGCATCCGGCACGGCGAAGGGCGTCATCAGCCGCACGGGCCGGGCCGCGACGATGGCGTCCCACGCGTCCTCGTCCAGGAACAGGCTTGAAGGCGGCACCGGCTTGTAGGGCGGCGCACCGAAGCTCTTGCGCTCCAGCTCCGCCCGGCGGGCCTCGAAATGGTCCCGGATCTGCGCAAGCCGCTCGCCGCGCGCCTCGTCCGTGAGGGGGTCGAAGGAGAGCGGCGCGCCGGGCGCATAGTCGAACAGGGTCTCGAGCTCGCCATGGAAGAGGGGCAGCCAGTGCTCGAGCCCGCCATGGGGCTGGCCGGCGGTCACGGCCTCATAGAGCGGGTCCGCCTCGGTGACGGGGCCGAAGAGCGCGACATAGCGCTGGCGGAAGGCGCGCCGGGCTGCCTCGCCATAGGCGATCTCGCTGACGGGCAGGAGGATGAGCTTGCCGAGGCGCGCCGCCGAGCGCTGGGTCTCGGGATCGAAGCTGCGCAGCGTCTCGAGCGTGTCGCCGAAAAAGTCGAGGCGCACCGGCTGGGCGCGCCCCGGCGGGAAGAGGTCGAGAATGCCGCCGCGCACCGCATACTCGCCCGGCTCCATCACCGTGCCCGTGCGCATATAGCCGATGATGTCGAGCCGGCGCGCGAGCCGCGCCATGTCGATGCGCTGGCCGGGCGCGAGCTGGCGGATGGCCTGACGGATGAAGGCGCGGGGCGGCACGCGCTGGAGCGCGGCGTTCTGGGTCGTGAGCAGGATGTGTGGCCCCTTGCGGCGCCCGGCCACCAGGCGGGCGAGGGCCGCAATGCGCCGGGCGGTGATGTCGGGGCTCGGCGAGACCCGGTCATAGGGCACGCAGTCCCAGGCCGGAAAGGCGATGACGCTTACGTCGGGTGCGAAGAAGCGCAGCCCCGCCTCGAGGGCCGCGAGGCGCCGGTCATCGCGTGCGATATGCAACACGATGCCGCGCCCGCCTTCGGCCTCCGCCTGCTCGCGGGCCAGCCGCGCCAGGACCTGCGCCTCCATGCCCTCCGGCACGTGGGAGAGCACGAGGGTGGAAGGCGCGGCGGGCGTGTCGGGTGTGTTCCTGTCTGCGCTCACATCAAGCCATCGGTCGGATCGCGCCGGCGCGCGCCATGCGTGGCCGGGCGCCGATCCATAGCGCCCCTGCCGGGCGATCCGCAAGGCCGGCGTGCGTGCGGCCCGTGGCGGCGATTGGCTTGAACGCGACGGAGGACTGTAGCTGAAGCTCCCCCACGACAACCCCTTGAACCATTGCGGGGTTTCTTGCGCCGTGCTCGCGAAGGGCCTATTCTGCCATTGTTGCGGATGCAGACGATTTGATGAATTGAGGAAGCTGGAGAGATGGCAGTCCAGACGATTGACCGGCATATAGAGCGTTCACCGGATATTGCCGGGGGCAAGCCGCGCATTGCCGGGCATCGCATTACTGTTCAGGATATTGTGATCTGGTATCAGCATATGGGAAAAAGCGTCGATGAAATCTGCGCTGAGTATGATCTGGGGCCGGCAGAAGTGCATGCCGCTCTGGCCTTTTATTTCGACAATCGCGAGGAAATCGACAGGGCCATCAATGAGAGCGACGCCTTTATCAAAACGCTGCGCAAAACCACGCCTTCGGCCCTTGAAAAGAGGCTGAAGGACATGCGCGGGTGAGCGAGGTTCGCTATTTTACGGACGAGCATGTGGCAAAGGCCGTGATCGCGGGCTTGCGGCGGCGTGGCGTCGATGTGGTGAGCGTTTCCGAAAGCGGCATGCTCAGCGCCAGTGACGAGGAGCTGCTCGCATTTGCCGTCTCGCAGGGCCGCGTGATCTTTTCGCAGGACGATGACTTCTTGCGGCTGGCGGCACAGGGCTATGAGCATGCCGGAATTGTTTATGCTCATCAACGCACTCCTATTGGCGAGATTGTCAGCGGATTGATGCTGATTCACAGCGTGCTGAGCGCGGAGGAAATGGTTGGGAATATCGAGTTTCTGTG
>JALUTE010000147.1 GCA_027058255.1 Methyloligella sp.
GCAGCGACGGCACGGTCTGGGTCAAGCTGTCGGTGGTTGACACGGGGCCCGGAATCGCCGAGAAGGACTTCCCGCGCGTCTTCCGGGATTTCGAGCAGCTCGGACACAGCCGTTCAGGCCAGTGCCGCGGCACCGGGCTCGGCCTCGCCATCACGCGGCGCCTCGCCAAGCTCATGGGCGGCGAGGTGGGCTTCTCCAGCAAGCTCGGCGAGGGCAGCGAGTTCTGGCTCATCCTGCCGCTCGAGCCCACCGATGCCCAGGCCACCACCCAGAGCGACACCGAGGCCACGGACGAGCAGCGCCTGGTCATGCCCGACGGCTCTCGCCCGCGCCTTCTCCTGGCCGAGGACAATCCCACGAACCAGATCGTCGCGCGCGAGTTCCTCAAGCGCATGGGATGCCTCGTGGACATTGCGGCGAATGGCCTGGAGGCGCTCGACGCGGTGCGCCGCAGACCCTTCGACGCCGTTCTGATGGACGTCTCCATGCCCGAGCTCGACGGCATCCAGGCGACCGAGCGGATTCGCCGCCTCTCCGGCAAGGCCGGCCGCGTGCCGATCATCGCGCTCACCGCCTACGCCACAAAGGAAGATCGCGACCGCTTTCTCGCATCCGGCATGCAGGGCTTCGTCGCCAAGCCGATCGCCAAGGCCGCCCTGTTCGCGGAGCTGCACAAGGTGCTGCGGCACGAGGAGAAGGCGCTGGCGGAACCGGCCAAGCCGCACTGCCCGGACCGCTCCGTGTTCCGCCATTTCGATCTTGACGCCGTCGAGCGCCTGATGGCGGACTTTCCGGCGAGTGTGAAAGAGGCGGCGCTCGGCAGCTTCGAGGACGATGTGAGCGCCTGCCTGCGCGCGCTGCGCGAAGCGGCGCAAAGCGACGATTTCGCGGCCCTGGAGCACCACACGCACACACTCAAGAGCGTGAGCGGCAGTTTCGGGGCCCGCCGGCTCATGGAGCTCGCGGCCCAGGCCAACGAGCTCGCCCGCTCCGGCCGAGGGGCCGAGGCCGCCAAGCGCATCGCCGACCTGACCGAGACCGGCGAGGACACGCTGCTCGAGCTTCCCTGCCTCAGGCGCCGCCTCGCCGCCACTGCCGGGAGCGTCGCGGCCCATGGCTGAGTGCGAGCATATCCTCCTCGTCGAGGACGCCGCCTCGCTCGGGATCGTCTATACCCGCCATCTCGAGGAGGCCGGCTTCGAGGTGCATCACGTCCTCCATGGGCGCGATGCGCTGAAGGCGCTGGGCGAGCGCCGATACGCCATCGCCCTGGTCGACCTCCAGCTCCCCGACATGAACGGTCTTGCGATCATCGAGCACATCATGGCCGAGGGCCTCTCGACCACGGTGATCGTCGTCACCGCCAACGGCTCGGTCTCCGCCGCCGTCGAGGCGATTCGCGCAGGCGCATGGGATTTCCTGGTCAAGCCCATCTCCCGCGAACGGCTGGTCACGACCGTTCGCAACGCCGCCGAGCGCCGGGCACTGCGCAAGACCATCCACACCATCAGGCATTCGGGCACGCGCAAGACCTTTCACGGCTTCATCGGCTCCTCCCTGGTGATGCAGGCCGTCTACCGCACCATCGAGAACGTCGCCGCATCGACCGCCACCGTCTTCATCACGGGCGAGAGCGGCACCGGAAAGGAAGTGTGCGCCGACGCCATCCACCGGGCAAGCCCGCGCGCAAGCGGACCCTTCGTCGCCATCAATTGCGGCGCGATTCCGCGTGACCTGATCGAATCGGAGATTTTCGGCCATCTCAAGGGCTCCTTCACCGGAGCCATTGCCGACCGCGATGGCGCAGCCATGCAGGCCAATGGCGGCACGCTGTTCCTCGACGAGGTGTGCGAGATGGACCTCGCCATGCAGACCAAGCTGCTGCGCTTCCTTCAGACGGGACTCGTGCAGAAGGTCGGCGGCACCCGGCCCGAGAAGGTGGACGTGCGCATCGTCTGCGCTACCAATCGCGACCCCCTCGAGGAGGTGCGCGCAGGCCGTTTCCGCGAGGACCTCTACTACCGCCTGCACGTCATCCCGGTGCATCTCCCGCCGCTGCGCGAGCGCCAGGGCGACGTGGTGGAAATCGCCATGCATCTTCTCGAGCGCTTCGCCGAGGAGGAGGGCAAGGGCTTCCGCACCATCACGCCGCAAGGCAAGGCGTTGCTGGAGCGCTTCGGCTGGCCCGGCAATGTGCGCCAGCTCCAGAACGTGATCCGCAATGTCGTCGTCCTGAACGACGGCGAGGCGGTCACCGACACCATGATCGCGGCGGTGCTCGGCGAGGCGCCTCTTCCACACGGCGCCGCGCCCAGCCCCGGCGCGGGCGCGCCCATGCCCCTTGCCGGCGAGAGCAACACCCAGGCGACAGGCGCCGGTGCCGGCCTGGCTCAAGGCTTTCTCGGCAAGAAGCTCTGGCAGATCGAGAAGGAGGCCATTCTCCAGACGGTCGAAGCCTGCGGCGGCAGCATTCCCAAGGCGGCCGAAATCCTCGGCGTCAGCCCGTCGACCATCTATCGCAAGCGAGAGAGCTGGCACGCCGAGGGGAGCTCCTGACCCGCCCCCGGCCCGCATGCCCCATCGCGCCGGCACCCCGTCGCCTGTGCCGTTCCGGCACGCTTCTCAATCCCCCATTTGAATAAATCTCCTTGTCCTACAACGCTTATTTAAGCCTCGCGTGAGAAAACAGCCATGAGTTGACAGGTTCGACGCAGCATGATTCTGCGTCCTCGCCGAGGCACGAAGATGTCGTTGAAAATCGTCAGAGAGCGGCCGTCCCAGCGCCGGCATCACCGGATCTCCGCGCCGCTTCTCGTGACGTTGCACGGGCATACCGTCAAGGCCGCCGACTGGAGCCTTGGCGGCGTGCGGCTCGAGGATTTTCCCGGCAGGCTTCCGGCCCAGGACGAGATTGTCGATCTCACCCTCGCCCTCCCCTTTCAGGGCTTCGAGGTCTCCTTCGCTGCCAAGGGACGCATCGTCCGCGCCATCGAGGAGGATGGCCGGCGCACGGTCGCCCTCGCCTTCACCGAGCTCGGCGAGCGCGAGCGCGAGATCATGTCCCACTTCATCGAGGAGCTGGTGCGCGGCTCCATGGTGCCGATCGAGGACACGATCCAGCGCATCGACGTGCCCGTCACACCGGTCTCCACCGACCCGGACCAGCCCACCGAGGGCGATGCGAAAATCGCGCGCCGGCGCTTCCGCACGGCGCTCATGTCCACTTTCTATCTGTGCCTCGGCATCATCGTCTTCGGCTATGCAGGGCTCCTGGCCTACGCCAATTTCATGCGCATGGAGATCGACACGGCGGTGATCACCGCGCCGGTGGAAAGCGTGAAGGCTCAGATCGCCGGGCGCATCGTCTACACCGACGCCCGCCCCGGCGACGAGGTCAGGGCCGGCCAGATCCTGCTTCGGGTCGAGGACAACGAGCTGGAGAAGGCCATCGACCTTGCGCGCATCAAGATCGAGGAGCGGCGCGCGAAGCTCGACTATCTGCGCCAGCGCCTGGCGGAGGAGAAGGCGCGCATGCAGAGCTTCGCGACCATCGAGCACAAGAACGTGGAGCAGGCACGCCTGGCGGTGGAGGCCGCCGAGGCGCGGGTGAAGGCGGCGCGCGAGCAGTACAAGCGCCTCTCCATCCTGTTTGCCCAAGGCTACACGACGCGCTCGCGGCTGGATGAGGCGGAGAAGCGCATCGTGACCGCGCGCAAGAAGCTCGCCCAGCGCAGGGTGGAGCTTGCGGCGCGGCGCAAGCTGCTCGCACAGAATGTGGGCCGGCGCCACTATACGGGGCAGAATTTCGTCGGCGACATCGGTCGCATCGAGGCGGAGCTGCGCCTCGTCGAGCGGGAGGTCCGGCTGGCCGAGCGCGCCTACCAGGTCCAGCTCAAGCATCGCGAGCGCCTCGCCGTGCGCGCCCCGTTCGACGGCATCCTCCTGGAGCTGCCGCGCGTCAACCGCGCCCATGTCAGCCATGGCGACGTGGTGGCCGTCATGGAGCAGAAGGGCGCCCGGCACATCACCGCCTACCTCAAGCAGGAGGAGGTTCTGCGGGTCGGTCTCGGCGAGGAGGCGCTCGTCTTCGTTCCGGCCCTGGAGGAGACGCTGAAGGCCCGCATTACCAAGATCGACCGCACGAGCGGCTTCGTGGCCGAGCAGGAGTCCAAATACACCTGGCGCGGGTCGCGGGACCGCTCCGCCAAGGTCATTCTCAGCTTCGTCTCGGAGCGCAAGATTCAGAACTCCGAGACCTATCGTCCGGGCCTTCCCGTGATCGTGATTTTCGGCCGCCGCTCGACCAACCAGATCCTGACGGCCTTCGAGCGGCGCATCCGAATGCTGTTTGGCTGATCCGCCATGACGAGGTCCAACGCATCCGCGCCGGCGCCGCGCCCCGCAGCCCCGCCTGCGGCGGACATCGAGCCGCCCGATCCCTGGCCGAGCTGGCGCGAGAAATGGACGCCTCTCGCCATCTTCAAGCTCGTCCTCTATATCGGCGTCTGCTTCATGGCGCTGACGCTGCTGCCGAACACCATCTGGGATCCGGAGCTGCGGGAGGTGACCTATGTCATCGGCATTCTCGGCATCTGGCGCTACTCCTGGTGGCTCAATCACGCCATCCGCGCCCGCATCTACGGCCGGCGCGTCTATCCGAGCCTCAGAGAGGAGGCCGACGCGCTCTGGCGCAGCGGCTGGCGTCCGCGGCACATGCATTTCCTCATCACCACCTATCGCGAGGATCGCGAGACCACCGAGGCGGTGATCCGTGGCATCTGTCAGCAGATCCGGGAGGCCGGCGTTCCGGGCACCATCTGGCTCGGCTCGGGCGACATCGTCGACGAGCAGATCATGGCGCGCCATCTCGACCTTGTCGCGAGCGACCTCGACATAACCCTGCGCATCGTGCGTCAGAACGTGCCGGGCAAGCGCATGGCCATCGCCCTCATCCTGCGCGCCATGGCCCGCGCCGGTGTCGGCGGCGACGATCTGGTCACCTTCATGGACGGGGATTTCGTCATCGCCCCCGGCGCTTTGAGGCGCTGCCTGCCGCTGTTCGGCCTTGACAGCAAGCTGGATGCGCTGACCACCGACGAGCAGGTGATCTGCCGCGGTCCCTGGTGGGTGCAGAAATGGCTCGCCATGCGGTTCGCTCAACGCCGCATCGCCATGCAGAGCCACGCCCTCTCCAAGCGTGTCCTCACCCTCACCGGCCGCATGTCGGTTTTCCGCGCCCGGCACATCACCTCCTACGAGTTCATCCGCCTGCTCGAGGCGGACTATCTCGACGACTGGCTCTGGGGCCAGTTCCGCTTCCTCTCCGGCGACGACAAGAGCACCTGGTATTACATCCTGAAGCAGGGCGGAAACATGCTCTATGTGCCCGACGCGACGGGCTACACCATCGAGATCATCGAGGAAGGCGGCGCCATACGCCGGATGATCGAGAACTTCCGGCGCTGGTCGGGCAACATGCTGCGCAATGGCAAGCGCGCCATCGCATTGGGCCCCCACCGCATGCCCTTCTTCATCTGGTGGTGCCTCGTGGACCAGCGCATCGCCATCTGGACCATGCTGGTCAGCCCCACCCTCGCCATATCCGCAAGCATCCTCAAGACGCCCGCCTTCATCATCTCCTACGCCATCTACATCGCCGTCACGCGCCTGATGCAGGCGATGTTCCTCTATTCCAACTCGCGCGAGATCGATTTCCACTTCCCCTGGATGCTCTACGCCAACCAGCTTCTGACCGCCTCGGTGAAGGTCTACATCTTCTGGCGGCTCTCCAAGCAGAAATGGGCCAACAGGGGCAATCAGCGCCAGGGCTTTGGCGAGCGCAGCCTCAAGGCCATCGCCCGCGACGTGATGGCGAGCTACCTGACGCTTCTGTCCATCGCATCCCTCTTCCTCGGTGTCATCATATATACCAGACTTCTGGAAGTGCCGAGCTGGGGCATGGTTTACACAATATTCACTAACTGAATAAAAACCCTCCCTTTACCCCGTCTCTTTCGGACTTTTTCACCGCATACCCGGTAATTCTACTGCGAGGGGGCGTGCCCGCGGCGTCGCGACCTGCGCGAGCAGGGCCTGCGATTCGAAGGCCGCATCCCTTCACCGCGCGATCAACGAGCTGATTTTGCGGGGTTTTGTGCGTATGGCCGGGTTGCCCAGAGGCGTGCTCCGCTTCGACGGCACGGGAGGCCTTGGGGAGAGAGGAACATGAGCGCTTTACAGGCATGGGTCGAAGGGGAGGCGGGGAGCTCCGTCAAGGTCGGGCAGGACTCGCGGATGGCTCCGCGCCCGGAGGCAAAACCGGCGATCAGCGTCGTCGGGCTGGGCTATGTGGGCGCGGTCTCGATCGCGTGCCTCTCGCATCTCGGTTTCCGGATGGTGGGCGTGGATGTGGCCAAGGACAAGGTGGAGGCCATCGCGGCCGGACGCTCGCCCATCGTCGAGGCGCGCCTCGAGGAGCTGCTCGCACAGGGCGTGGAGGAGAACCTGGTCGAGGCGACCGAGGATCTCGTCGGCGCCGTGCTCACCACCGATGCCACCTTCATCTCCGTCGGCACGCCCACCGCGGCCGATGGCAGTGCCGATCTCTCCTATGTGCGCGAGGCAAGCCGCGCCATCGGCCAGGCGCTCGCCATGAAGAGCAGCTATCACGTGGTGGTGCTGCGGTGCAGCGTGCCGCCTGGCACGACCCTCGATGTGGTCGCGCCCGAGATCGAGGCGAGCTCGAACAAGCGCCTGGGAGAGGATTTCGGCGTCTGCTTCAACCCCGAGTTCCTGCGCGAGGGCGTGGCCGTCGCGGATTTCTTCGACCCGCCCAAGACCGTCATCGGCGCCTCCGACCGGCGCGCCGCCGAGGCCGTGGAGGCCATTTACAGGGCGATTGACGACAAGGTCATCTTCACCTCCATCGCGGCGGCGGAGATGGTGAAATATGTCGACAATGTCTGGCACGCGACCAAGGTGGCCTTCGGCAACGAGATCGGCCGGCTGTGCAAGGCCATGGGCATCGACAGCCATGACGTGATGAACATCTTCGTCCAGGACACCAAGCTCAATCTCTCGCCCTACTATCTCAAGCCGGGCTTCGCCTTTGGCGGCTCGTGCCTGCCCAAGGAGGTGCGTGCGGTCGGTCATCTGGCCGACAAGTTGGGCGTGGACCTGCCGCTGGTGCATTCGCTGGGCGAGACCAACCGGCGGCATATCGAGCAGGCGCTGGCGCTCCTGGAGCCGCACCGGGGCAAGACCATCGGCTTTCTGGGGCTCACATTCAAGCCGGGCACGGACGATCTGCGCGAGAGCCCGACCCTGGAGCTGATGGCCATGCTGATGGCCTGCGGCGAGACCATCCGGGCCTTCGACCCCAATCTGCGCTTCGGCCCGGGCCTTGAGTCGCAGATCGCCTATGTGCGCCACAGCGCGCCGCATCTGGCGGATCTCGCCGAGCGGCTGCCCGAGATCGCCACTTCAGACGAGAACGAGCTGTTGGCCGAATGCGACGTGCTGGTCGTGAGCCATGCGACCGACCGCTTCCGCCGCGCCGTCGAGGCGCGCGCGCCGGGCACCCATGTGCTCGATCTCGCCCGCCTCTGGCCCGAGCCGCCCGAGGATCCGAGCTATGAGGGCATCGCCTGGTAGCCAGGCAAGGCCACTGCACCCGAGACGCCGGCGAACCGAACAGGGAGCGAAGGAGAGTGAACCATGAGCACCATCAATGGGAGCCCGCGCGGCGATAGGCTGACAGGCACAGATGCCTCCGACCGCATCAGTGGTGCCGGCGGCCGCGACAGGATCGACGGCAAGTCTGGTGACGACATCATTTTCGGCGGCAGCGGAAATGACCGCATATACGGCGGAGATGGCGCGGACCGCATTCTTGGCGACGGCTCCAAGTCCATGCTCGGAATCCGCATCGAGCACGACTATACGGGCAAGGTTGTCTTCCAGGGCGAATCCGCCGGCTATCGCAACACGCTCGGCATGTACAAGATCGCTTCCGACGGGACCATTTACGACGTCAAGATCCTCTTCGCCAATGCCTCGGCCAAGGGAAGCGGCGGCACGCTGCAAGCGGGCAGGAGTGCGGTCGATGTGGACTTGCAGGCGGGGGACCGTGTCGGCTTCTTCATCCTGCCCAATGGCTATGCGCAGAGCGGCAACGCGGCGATCCTGGCGAGCACAGCCGGACATTTCGAGCTGCGCACCGCCTCCGGCGAGCCGGGCAACGTCTTGCGGCCGGAAGCCCTCTCGCTCTGGCACGTGGACGACAAGAGCGGAAAGGCGACCCTGGTCAAGTCGCAATATGGCTCCGCCACATTCCAGTCTCTCCAGGTCGCCGAGGGCGGAGCCGGCCTCAATCCCGATGGCCTCATCCACCTCAAGTCCGAGCTCGACGCCAAGAGCGGCATCTTCCGCATGGGCTTCGAGGACCTCATGAACGGCGGCGACAAGGACTTCGACGACGTCGTCTTCACCTTCGACGTCGGAAAGAAGAACGCCGATGCGATGGTCGTCAAGTCCACCGGCCGCAACGACGTGATCGACGGCGGCAGAGGCGACGACGAGCTCTATGGCATGGCCGGCAACGACCGCGTCAGCGGCGGAGAGGGTGACGACCGCATCTGGGGCAACTCCGGAAACGACCGCCTTCAGGGCAATGCCGGCGACGACGAGCTTCGTGGCGGCAAGGGCAATGACGTGCTCGAAGGCGGCGACGGGAACGACCTGCTCAACGGCAACTCGGGAAACGACGTGCTCTATGGTGGCGCCGGTAACGACACCCTTCTCGGCACCTCGGGCAATGATTGGCTCCTGGGCGGCGAGGGCGACGACCGGCTCGACGGCGGCTCCGGCAATGACGGACTGTTCGCCGGTCCCGGCAATGATCAGATCATCGGCGGCTCGGGCATCGACACCCTTTATCTCCACACGGCCAAGGAGGGCGTGAAGGTCGACTTGCACAAGCATGTCGTCGAAAGCGACAGCCTTGGCAAAGACAGCGTCTGGGGAGTCGAGCGCGTCTATGGCTCTCGCTATGACGACGACTTCAAGGGGGACAAGCGGGACAACACGTTCTGGGGAAACGACGGCGACGACACCTTCCGCGGTCTCGGCGGCGCCGACACCTTCACGGGCGGCAAGGGCGCCGATACCTGGCTCTGGTACGCCAAGGACATCGTCTCGTCCAAGGGCGAGCACCTGGGCGTCGACCGCATCACGGACTTCGGCAAGGGAGACAAGCTCGACTTCTCCAACCTGCTGAAAGGCGCGAGCTATACGGACATCGCCGATGTCGTGCGGCTCGAGGAGACGAAGACCGGCACCATGGTCTCGGTGGACCTCGGAAACGGGCTGGGCTTTCAGGAGGTCGTCATGCTGGACGGCGTTTCCGGCCTCACCGTCGATGACCTGCTCGATAGCGGTTCACTGATCGTTTAGCCGCATCTGCCATACTCTCGGGAACGATAACGGAGCGAAATCGTTCCCGGGAGGCGCAGCAAACCGATGGACAGTCCGAAGCGTATCATACGCCGCAGCCGGGGGGCACTTGCGGCGGCATTTTTCTTCTCCGGCGGCATCAATCTTCTCATGCTCGCCGTGCCCATCTACACGCTGCAGATGTTCACGCGCGTGATCCCATCGGGGAGCATGGAGACCCTTGTCTATCTGACCGGCATCGTCCTCGCGGCGCTGATCACGCTGGCCCTCCTGGAGATCGTGCGCGATCGAATCCTTCTTCGGCTCGGCCTCTGGCTCGATCACGCGCTCGGCAAGGCGCTCCTCGAGGGCGCCGCCCACACCAATCATGATGGAGAGCGCACTGCCGAGAGCGCGCGATCGCTTGCCCTCGTGCGCGGCGCGCTCGTTGGCTCCGCCATCAACCCCCTTTTCGATGCGCCCTGGATCCCCCTCTTTCTGGTGGTCCTCTTTCTGCTCCATCCGATCATGGGCTTCGTCGCTCTCGTGACCGCAACGCTTCTCGGCCTTGTCGCGGTTCTCCAGGGCCTGACGGGCGATGAGCTGCACGACCAGCAGGGAAAATGGCAGTCCCAGGCCGAAGCCTGGTGGCGGCGCCTGGCAAGCGATGCGGGGAGCATCGCGGCGGCGGGTCTTTCCGGCTCCGCCCTGGAGCGCTGGCAGGCATCGAACGTCCTCGGCTTAGAGGCGAGCTACCGGCTCGGCGTTCGGTCGAGCTGGCTGCGCGGATTCGCCCGCTTCGTTCGCATGGCCGCGCAAGTGGCGGTTTTCGGTGTTGGCGCCTTTCTCATCGTCCGTGGCGAAATGGTGCCGGGCGCCCTGATCGCGGCATCGATCCTGATGGGGCGCGCCCTCGCCCCCATCGAGCAGTCGCTCTCCGCCTTCCGGCTGGCGCGTCTGGCATGGAATGCCCTGCAGCAACTCTCGAGGCAAGGCGGTGAGTCGATGGGGGATCGGGCCCGCCCATGCGACGAAGACACGGCTCCCGAAGGCCGCCTGCAATTGCGTGAGGTCACGGTCTATCGGCCGGGCCGCTCGCGCCCGGCGCTTCGCGCCGTGGACTTTGCACTCGAGCCCAGCGTCTGTCTCGGGATCATCGGCCCGAACGGCTCGGGCAAGTCCACGCTGATCGACGTGATCGCGGGCCGCATTCCGCCGCATGCGGGCACCGCCGAGCTCGACGGCGTCGCGACGGCGCTCTGGCAAGCCCGCTCGGCCCGCGTGCCGATTGGCTATTGCGGCGAGATGCCGGGCCTCATCGAGGGCACGGTGCACGAGAACATCACCCGTTTCCGTGGCCACAGCCTGCACGCGGCGACCCGGGCAGCCAAGCGCATCGGCGTGCACGACATCCTGTCCGATCTGCCGCAAGGCTATGAGACCCGGATCGACCCGGCCCATCCGGCGCTTTCCATGGTCGAGCAACGCGCCATCGCACTCGCGCGCGCCATGCACGACAACCCGGTGGTGCTCGTTCTGGACGAGCCGGAAATCGGCCTCGACCGGTTGCGGGAGCAGCGGCTCCATGCAGCGCTCGACACGTTGAAGCGGGAGGGAACGACCATTGTCATTGCCTCTCATCAGGTCCGGTTTCTGTCGCTCACGGATCGCCTTCTGGTCCTCAATGGCGGTGCGGTGGACATGTTCGGGCCGAGCGAAGAGGTGATGGACCGGCTTTTCGGCCGTGCCGAGCGCGAGGCGGTGCGATTGCAGCCGGCCCCGCTCGAGGCGGTCGGGTGAGGCGGGCGCGAGGGGGTGAGCATGGCGAGGGAGCAGGCAAGCATGGATGGGAGCGCAGCGCCCGGAGAGCTGCGATGGCTGAAGGCACGTGCCAGCATGGCCCGGCCGGTGATGGCCGGCCTGCTCATCGTCGCCTTCTTTTTCGGTGGCGGGATCGGCTGGGCGGCGCTGGCACCGCTCTCCATCGGCGTGACGGCCTATGGCAAGGTCATCGTCGAGAGCAGGACAAAGGCGGTCCAGCACCCCTCGGGCGGGGTCGTCGGGCTCATCCATGTTCGCGAAGGGGACACCGTCGCAGCCGGGGATCCCCTCGTGACACTGGAGACCGAGCGCCTGACCCGGGAGCGCGAGGCCCTGCTGGCACAGAAGGCCGCGGCGCAGCGCCAGCATGGCCTGTTGGGCGAGGAGATCGCCGCGCAGGAGTCGCTCCTTGCCAAGGGGCTCGCGCGCAGGCCCGCCCTTCTCGCCCTCAGGCGCCAGCAGGCCGAGCTCGAGAAGGAGATGCATCGCGCCGCCGCCCGCATCGCGACCCTCGCCGAGGAGATCGCCCGTGCCCAGGTGCGCGCACCCGTGGCGGGACGCGTGCTCACCCTCAATGTGCATGTGCGCGGCGCCGTTGTCGGGCCGGGAGCGACCATCGCCGAAATCGTCCCCGAGGAGGACCGGCTCGTCGTCGAGGCCCGCCTGCGGCCCACCGACATCGACGCGGTCCGGCCAGGCATGCCTGCCAAGGTATGGCTGACCGCCCTGGACATGCGCCAGTCACGTCCGCTCGCGGCGCGGCTGGTCTGGATCTCGCCCGACCGGCTGAACGACAAGCGGGGCCGGTCCTACTACCGCATGCGTGTGGAGATCCTGCGCGAGGAGAGGGCAGCGCATGGCCCGCAGGAGCCCATGCCGGACCTTTATCCCGGCATGCCGGCGGAGGTTCTGGTGCGGGCGGGCGAGCGCACATTGCTCGAGCAGATCCTCGACCCGTTGACCCGCAATCTGCGCCGGGCGTGGCGCGGTTAAGTCAAGGCGGCCTTTCGTGAGGTGGAGTTCCCGCATGCGCTTTCGCGCCCCCGTGAAACGGACCATGGCCGTGGCCGCAACCGCCCTGGCTGCAGGCTCTGCCCTGCCCGAGGGCGGGGCGCGCGGGAGCAGCCTGGATCAGGCTGGCGAGACCACGCCATGCACGCAGCGCTATCGCGCGGGTGCCGTCTTGCCTCCCGGCGCGCCGGACCGGCCGCTGCTCACCACCGAGGGGCTGAAGGCGGTGCCCGGCCTCAAGGGCTGGGGCCTCGGTGAGACGGCCTTTCTGCGCTACGCGCCGGGAGCGGCCCGCCCCCTCTTCCTCGAGGTGCGCCTGCCCAGGGGCTCCATCAACCCCGGCAACAGGACGGCGCCGCGGGGCGGGGTGGGCTTGCGCTGGCGCCCCGGAGTGCCGCGAGAGGCCGAGGCCGCCTGCCTTGCCTATGATCTCTTCCTGCCGCGCGATTTCGCCTTCAACAGGGGCGGCAAGCTGCCGGGCCTCTTCGGCGGCTCGGGCCCTGCGGGCGGGCGGCGCGCGGACGGGCGCAACGGCTTCTCCGTGCGCCTGATGTGGCGGCGCGGCGGGGCCGGCGAGGTCTATGCCTATGTGCCGGGCCATCCCGAGGGGCGGGGCCTCTCGATCGCGCGCGGCGCCTTCATCTTTCCGCGCGGGCGCTGGGTGCGCATCGAGGAGGAGGTGCGCCTCAACCGGCCGGGGCGGGCGGATGGACGCCTGCGCGTCTGGGTGGACGGCCGCCTGCGGATCGAGCGCGCGGCCATGGTCTATCGCACCCGCGCGTCCCTCTCCATCGCCGGGGTGATGGCGGATGTGTTCTATGGCGGCAAGAGCCCCGCCTGGGCCGCGCCGCGCGATGCGGCCTTGCGTCTCGGGCCCCTCGATCTCAGATGGCGATAGCGATGCTTGCCTCGGCCGGGCAATGCCGATATAGGAACCTCGATTGGCCCTGGCGCCCAAGCGGGCACCGGGAAGAGGGCGCGTAGCTCAGCGGGAGAGCACCACGTTGACATCGTGGGGGTCGCTGGTTCGATCCCAGCCGCGCCCACCATTTCGCGTTGCGGCATGGTCCGGTCTCGGGGCGGGGCATGCCGTCCCGATCATCACCGGGCGCGCCGCCGAAGCGCGCCACGGGCATTCAAGGCAAGGCCGGTGCTGCGGCCCGCGGCGCGATGCGGGTCCTGCGCGAGGGCGAAGGCAGGTTGAGATGAAGATCAGGAACTCGATCAAGTCGCTGCGCAAGCGGCACCGGGACAATCGCGTGGTGCGCCGGCGCGGCCGGATCTATGTCATCAACAAGACCAATCGGCGCTTCAAGGCGCGCCAGGGCTGACCACGCCCAGACCGATTGCGCCCAGGCTGACCGCGCCCGGGCTGACCGTGCACATGACCGGCCGTGCCCATGCGCGCGAGGGGCATTGTGAGCACCGAATGACCGCCGACGGGCACGAGCAGGCGCTTCGCGCCGCCATTGTCGAGACGGCGCAGGCGATGAGCCGCGAGGGGCTGAGCCCCGGGCGCTCGGGCAATGTCTCGGCCCGCCTCGGGCACGGCATGCTGATCACCCCCTCGGGCATGGCCTATGATGCGCTCACACCGGCCGACATCGTCCTGCTCGATGCGCGCGGGCGGCGCCAGAGGGGCGCGCGCAAGCCCTCCAGCGAATGGCATTTCCATCGCGCCATTTATGAGGCCCGGCCCGATTGCGGGGCCGCGGTGCACACCCACTCCCTGAACGCCACCATTCTCGCCTGTGCGCACCGGCCCATTCCCGCCTTTCACTACATGGTGGCCGTGGCGGGCGGCAGCGACATTCCCCTCGTGCCCTATGCCACCTTCGGCACCCGCACGCTCGCCCGCCATGTGGCGGACGGCCTCGCCCGGCGCAAGGCCTGCCTGATGGCCAATCACGGCCAGATCGCCATTGGCGCCACACCGGCCGAGGCCCTCGAGCTCGCCCGCGAGGTGGAGAGCCTCGCCGCCCAGTATCTGGGCCTTCTCCAGCTCGGCGAGGAGGCGGTCCATCTTCTGAGCGAGGCGGAGATGGCGCGGGTGGTGAAAAAATTCGCCTCCTACGGCCAGAAGGCCCAGACCAGGGCCCATTGACCGCCGCAAGCGAGCGGCGCTGCTTCCTCGCAAGCCTCACGCGCCGAACAGCGAGAGCTGAACGGCCTCGCCCGGCCGCGCCGGCGGGGTGAAGAGGTCCGTGCGCAGCGCCGGCGCATCGCCCTCGAGGCCGAGCCGGCGCATGGCGAGGGCGAAGCGCTTGGCGATCTGCTCGGCATAGGGACCCGTGCCCCGCTGGCGCCGGCCCCAGTCGGCGCGATAGTCCCGCCCGCCATGCATGGCGCGCAGAAGGCCGATCACCCGCCGGGCGCGGTTCGGACAGGCCGCCTCCAGCCATTCGCGAAAGAGCGTCTTGACCTCCTGTGGCAACCGCAAGGCGATATAGCCAGCGCGAGCCGCCCCCGCCGCGTGCGCGGCCTCCAGAATGGCCTCGAGCTCGGCATCGTTGAGGCCCGGGATCACCGGCGCCACCATGACGGTGGTGGGCACGCCCGCCTCTGCCAGGCGCCCGAGCGCCTCCAGCCGCCGCGCCGGCGTGCTCGCCCGCGGCTCCATCGCCCGGGCGAGCCGGCGGTCCAGGGTCGTGACCGAGAGCGCCACCGCCGCAAGCCCGCGCCGCGCCATGCGGGCGAGGATATCGAGATCGCGCAGGACGAGCGCGGACTTGGTGACAATGGAGACCGGATGGCGCGTCTCGTCCAGCACCTCCAGGATGCGGCGCATGACCTGCCATTGCCGCTCGATGGGCTGATAGGGGTCTGTGTTGGTGCCGATGGCGATGACCGCCGGCCGATAGCCGGGCGCCGCCAGCTCCCGGCGCAGAAGCCGCGCCGCCTCGGGCTTGACGAAGAGCCGGGTCTCGAAATCGAGTCCCGGCGAGAGGCCCAGATAGGCATGGGTCGGGCGGGCGAAGCAATAGGCGCAGCCATGCTCGCAGCCCCGATAGGGATTGATGGACCGGTCGAAGGGCACGTCCGGCGAGCTGTTGCGCGTGATGATGCGCCGCGCCG
>JALUTE010000148.1:0-355 GCA_027058255.1 Methyloligella sp.
GCGGGACGTGCCGGTTCTGGGTCATGCCTGGCTCAAGGCCGTCGGCCAGCTCGAAAATGAATCCACTCCCGACGAGGTCGCCTTCGTTGCACGGCGCTTTCCGGGCCTGCGGCTGGTGATGGCGCACGCCGGTGGGGACTGGGAGTACGGCATCCGCCGGATCGCTCCCTTCCCGAACGTCTGGGTCGACGTGGCATGTTCCATCACGGACGAAGGATTTGTCGAGACCGCTGTGTCGCTCCTCGGTGCCGAAAGAGTGCTGTGGGGCACGGACGCGCCGGCCAGTGCCTTGCCGATCGCGGTCGGCAAGCTGCTGGGCGCGGAGCTGACGGGTCCGCAGAAGCAGCTGATAGCC
>JALUTE010000148.1:365-1608 GCA_027058255.1 Methyloligella sp.
ACACCGCCGGACTTTACCGCATTCAGCTGTAGGCCCGGTCGGTCCCGGTTCCGGTGCGTGCTTCTGGTGGACCGCGACGGGGCTCGGCTGCGTTCCTGCCAAAGTCGCGCGGCGCTTCGCCGGGTGGGCTCAGGCAGCCTTGTGATCAGCCGTGGCCGCGGCCTGGTGGTGACGTTGAGCACCGCCAGTGTCGGCGCCTAGGAGCTGACGGATGTATCGGTGACCTGCGGGTGGAGCCGGGATGCACTGGCTTCGGGGACTGTTCCCTTCGCTTGCGACCGAAACCGGGTGACGAACGGTGCTTGACGTCAGGTCTCAATTGCGACGTCTTGCGCGGCTGGAAGAGCTCCTGGCTGAAGTCAGGGGATTCCTGACCGAGGACATCTGGCATCTCGATCTCAGGAGGCTCAGCCGGCTGCAGGCCTTCCTGATTCATCACTTCAAAGTGATGCTCTTTGTGGTGCGCCGCTTCTACGCCGACCGGCTTCTCACCCGGGCCTCGGCGCTGACCTATTCCACACTCCTGGCGATTGTGCCATTTCTGGCCGTGATTTTCACCATCCTGAAGGGGTTCGGGCTGCATCTCGATCTGGCCGAGCCTCTGTCGAACCTGTTTTCGCCCCTGGGGGAACGGGGCGTTCTCATCGCGACGAAAATCGTGGAGTTCGTGGAGAACGCGCAGACGGGAGCCCTCGGCGCTGTGGGGTTCGTAGCTCTTCTGCTGACGTCCATCAGTATTCTGAACAATATCGAAGTATCCATCAACGAGATCTGGCAGGTATCGCAGATGCGTTCGTGGGTACGGCGCCTGGGGGACTACACGGCCCTTGTCGTGATCGGACCTCTGAGCGTCTTCCTCATTCTGGGGGCCACGGCCTCGGTGGCGTCCAGCCATCTCGCTCAGGTCCTTCTCCAGACACGTGTTATCGCCCTGCTGGGCTCGATTGGGCTGAGGGCAGCTCCCTTCGTCCTCAGCTTTCTGGCTTTTGCGATCGTCATCTGGCTGGTGCCGAACACCAGTGTGAGCATCAGGGCGGCTATCGTGGGTGGTGCATTTGCCGGCCTGGCCTGGCAGGTCTCCAACTGGGCCTTCGCGCATTTCCTCCTGAGTGCCAGCCGCGCCAGCCCGCGCGAGATTCTCTTCGCTGGCTTTGCTGCACTGCCGCTGTTTTTCCTGTGGGTCTACGTCGGATGGGTTGCGATTCTGCTCGGGGCGGAACTGGGCTACGTCGTCCAGCACATC
>JALUTE010000149.1:0-1291 GCA_027058255.1 Methyloligella sp.
GAGCTCGGTCACATCCAAATATCGCGGCGCCCAGGGCCTCGATCCCGAGTTCATCAAGCAGCTCGAGAAGCAGTTCGGCTTCGACAAGCCGGCCCATGAGCGCTTTTTCTTGATGATCTGGAACTATGCCCGCTTTGATTTCGGCCAGAGCTATTTCCGCGATGTCAGCGTCATCGACCTCATCCTGGAGAAGATGCCCGTCTCGATCTCCCTCGGCCTGTGGATGACGCTGCTCTCCTACGGCATCTCGATTCCCCTCGGCATCCGCAAGGCCATTCGCGACGGCAGCCGCTTCGATGTATGGTCGAGCACCGTGATCGTGATCGGCTATGCCATTCCGGGCTTCCTGTTCGCGGTCCTCCTCATCGTGCTCTTCGCCGGCGGCACCTTCCTCGACTGGTTTCCCCTGCGCGGCCTCACCTCGGACAATTGGGACGAGCTGTCGCTGGGGGCCAAGATCGTCGACTATTTCTGGCACCTGACCCTGCCGCTCATCGCCATGGCCTTGAGCGCCTTCGCGACGACCACGTTCCTGACCAAGAACTCCTTCCTCGACGAGATCAAGAAGCAATATGTGATCACCGCCAGGGCCAAGGGGCTCTCGGAGCGGCAGGTGCTCTATGGCCACGTGTTCCGCAATGCCATGCTGATCATCATTGCCGGCTTTCCCGGCGCCTTCATCTCCGCCTTCTTCGCCGGCTCGCTCCTGATCGAGACCATCTTCTCCCTCGACGGGCTCGGCCTGCTCTCCTTCGAGTCCATCGTCAATCGCGACTATCCGGTGGTGTTCGCCAATCTCTACATCTTCTCGCTCCTGGGATTGATCATCAATCTCATCTCTGATCTCACCTATACCTGGGTGGACCCCCGGATCGATTTCGAGGCGCGGGAGGTCTGAGGCCATGGATGCGCGCCCCGACAAGACAAGGGACGAGACAGGGACGGCGGGCGATAGCCAAGCCGGCGGCGCCGGGGCGGACACGGGCCGCGCTCCGGGGCGCCGGCCCTGGCTGCGTCTTTCCGCCATCAACCGGCGCAGGCTCGAGAACTTCAAGGCCAACCGGCGCGGCTATTGGAGTTTCTGGATCTTCCTCGTGCTCTTTCTGGTGACGCTCTTTGCCGAGCTCATCGCCAATGACAAGCCGCTCCTGCTCTCCTTCAAGGGCGATCTCTACTTCCCCGTCTTCGTGACCTATCCGGAGACCACCTTCGGCGGCGAGTTCCAGACCGAGGCCGATTATCGCGATCCCTTCGTCCGGGAGCTGATCGAGAAGGCGGGCGGATGGATGGT